>NZ_JBXASU010000013.1:0-9695 GCF_058809705.1 Cupriavidus sp. MPR-AND1C
CACCGGAACCGGCTCCGCTCGCCAGCACGGCGCCGGCCGTTCCCACGCCCACACCACCGGCCAAACCCGCCAAGCCAGTTGTGCAGGTCGATCCCATGGACGCAAAGATCGACGAGTTGCTACGCAAGGCAAAAGGCCACGTCGCCAAAGGCCAATACGACAAGGCCATCGCCACAGGCGAAAGCGTCCTGGCTATCGACGCCGGCAACCGCGCTGCCAAGGCTTTGATCAGCAACGCCAAATCCAGGCAGATGGAAGCGCTGCGCTCCAACACCTCCCTCGAATAACTACCTGCAAATCATGAAACTCCAGAAGACGATTCTAGTAGCGGCCCTTGGCGCGCTACTGGCCAGCGGCTGCGCCACCCAGGGCGGCGAAAGCACTGTCAGCAGTGACACGGTCCTGCGCTGCGCCGCGCTCGGCACGGGCGGTGCCATTTTGGGTGCATTGATCGGCGGCACCAAAGGCGCCATTGGGGGCGCGGCCGCCGGTCTGGCTGCATGCGCGGTGATCGAGGTTGCCACGCGGCAGACCAAGACCGCGGCAGAGGTGGATCGCGAGTACAAGGTGAGCAACCGCAATCGCCTGCCACGCACTGCGGAGGTGAATGCGTACAACACCGTTGTGACACCGAACGGTGCTGTGAAGGCTGGCGAAGCGATCAAGCTGCAGTCGACGATCCGCGCCGTGTCCGGCACCAACGAGCCGGTTCAGGAGGTAAAGGAGATCCTGACCGTTTATGCGCCGTCCGGAGAGGAATTCAAGCGTGGCGAAAAGATCGTCAGCTCGGCGCCGGGCAGCGGTGAGTTTGACAACAGCTTCACGCTGAAGCTGCCGGTCGGCGCCCCGCAGGGCACATATCGCCTGAAGAGCCAGGTGGTGCTCAATGGCAAGCCTGGCATCACCCGGGAAAACCAACTGCAGCTGGCGCGGGTGGGCGACACGTTCACCGTTGCCATGCTGGATCACTGAGCCGATCACTGCGTTGATCACTAAGGCAACCGCAGAACCGATAACAATACGGATAAACAAGTTCATGACGACAAACGAAAAAGCTGCAGCGCCTTCCTACGCGTTGCTTCGGGCGGCAGAGGCGATCACCAACTGGCGCGCATTGGCGATGTGCGGCATGGCGGGCGTGGCAACGCTGATCGCGGGCATGCTCACCACTTATACGATCGCGCATAGCTTCTTCCTGGGCCTGTTGCTTGGTCTGGTCACGCTGGGGGTGATGCTGGTGGGGTATTCCGCCGTGGGCATCACGCTGATGCGGCAGGCGCAGGGGCACACCATCGGCTTTGTGGATGCGGTGCTGCAGGCGGTGTTCACCGCGCACCGGTTCCTTGGCGTTGGCATCTTGCTGCTGCTGGGCTACCTGGCGGTGCTGCTGGGGGCGCTGCTGATCTTCCTGCTGTGCAAGATCCCGGGCCTGGGGCCGCTGTTGTACGCGTTTGCGTTCCCGCTGGTGGCGGTGGTCATTGGCGCAACGTTCGCTGGCCTGGGGTACGTGGGCTACCCGCTGGCCGCGCCGGCTATCTGGGAAGGCAACACGGCGGTGCAGACGGTGGCGCGGTTGATGCAGATCGGGCGTCACCGGCTGCTCCAGGTGATCGTGAACATGTTTCTGTTGCTGGTGCTGGTGGTGGTGCTGTCATTCGTGGTCTTTGGCATTCTGGGCTATGGCGCCGTCATGTCGGCGTCGCTGTCGAGCGCGGTGGGTGCCAGCCCGATGAGCTCCCTGCTGGCGATGTTCTCTGACGTCAATCCGTTTGGGCACGCCTACGGCGGCGGCTTTGGCGGCGGCTATGGCCGTGGCGACATGGCTGCCCTGCAGGATGGCATGGCCTATGCCAAGTCGTTTGGCTTTGGCGCAGGCTTGCTGCTGACGATTGCCTTGGTGATCCCGTTCCTGACCTTTATCAATGGCACTTGCCTGATCTATCTGCAGACAGTGAACGGCATGGACTTCTCGGACTCGGAGGCGATGCTGAAGGAACGCATGGCACAGGCAAAGCGGCAGGCCGAGCAAGCGCGGGACCGTGCCGCGGAGCGCATGCGTGAGGCCAAGGCATCGCCGCAAGCTAAGCCGGCGGTTCAGGCGGCTGCGCAAGTTGCGGCGCCTGCAGCCGTGGCGTTGGCCTGCGGCACCTGCAACGCCCCTATGGCGGCGGACGACCTCTTCTGCGGCGAGTGCGGGGCAAAGCGGCCGGCCTGACGGCTCGGCTGCCAATTCGCAAGCAGGCAAGGGGGATGGATGCTCCGTCCCCCTCCTCTCCCATTGTTCAATGACCACCAAAGACCAGAAGACAGCGTGCCTGCCGCGAGCCAGCGACAGGACCAAGGAATTTGACAAGGATTGAAAGCGACCGGCCCACTCTGGGCGCTACAACATGGGCGGTCTCAAGGAGGCAACGATGCTCCTGATCGCCAACGATGGTCCGCTACCGCCGGAATACCTGGACCATCCTCTCTCAGGCCAACTATCGGTTTATCGAGAGTGTCATGTTGGTGGCGACCTCCTCCTCATGTACCGGCTCGAAGATGGCGGGCGGGTGAGCCGCTCCGGCTACTACGCGCTCCGCCGTGCCAAGCCAAACACGAAGACGCTGCAGGAACAGACCCCCCCCCGCGGCGCGCGCCAAGGCAGCGTTTGCTGCTAGCGGCGCGAGCGACGGCAGCCGACGTGTGATGCATGCGGTGCGGGCGCGAGGGGTGTGCTGCGCACGTCGGCTTGCGCGTGTCCCTGCCTGCAGTCTCGTGTCCCGGTTGACGGTGCAAGCCCGCAAAGCCTTCGCCAAACGTCTTCCCTGGACCGGTGTCACCCTCGATTGCATAGGCAATCTTCTTGCCTTCTTGCCTTATAGGGTGGATGGCCTCGGGCGGGTATCAGAAGAAATGGACAATGCCAAGCTGTGTGCCGTTGATCGCGCCGCCCGGCACCGACCTGATGCGTGCCGAAGGTTCCACAACAGCGGCACCGCCCAGCACGAAATTGCTGCGCGTGCCTTGCTGGCTCAGCCGCGAGAGAGTGGCGTAGAGGGTTGTCCGCTTCGACAGCGCATAGCTATACATGGCGCCGACCTGGGAGGCGTTGCCGTGACCGAGGCCGGATAGATGGTCGCGGGTGTATGCGTAGCCAAGGGCGAGCCTTGACGCGCCTGTGAATGAGTAAGCGAGGGACGTCGCAAGCAGGTTGGTATGTATGGTGCCGTCGGAGGCCTTTTCGTCGTTGGCGGAGAAGAAGAACTGCCAGTGGCTGTCAAGCGTGTACGAACCGCCGCCCACCATCCGCGTCATCGCATAGCCGAGCGTTTCGTTCTTCACCCGCTCGTAGTTGGCGCCGAGATAGACCGGCGCGCTGTCGTACTCGAGCGAAAAATGAACGTTTTGATTTCCTTGATTCTGCGGCAGGATTGCGCCACCGGAGACAGCGCCGCGCGCATACAGCCCCTGAAACCTGAGCCCCGCAATCACTGGCGAAATATAGCCGATCGCGTTGTCGGCTCGCACCGTTGTGCCGGACATGTTGTTCCAGCCTGACGCCTGTGTCGCCGCGTAAAACGCATCCAGGCGTCCGCCCATCAGGAATTGCGGACTATTCTGGCGCCCGAGCCGCACTTCACCATATTGGCCGCTGGCTAGGCCGACCCACGCTTGCCGATTGAAAAGGCGGTTCGAATCTGCCTGCGTGCCGTCGTTCGAATTGATCCCGCTCTCCAGCGCGAACGTCGCCTTATTGCCACCGCCCAGATCCTCACTGCCTCTGATGCCCCAGCGGCTTCCGAAAAGGCCGCTGGCGTCAATGCGCGTGACGGCGGGGACGCCATCGGCATGAATGCTTGTCACGAAGGTGTCGATGTTCCCATACAGGGTTACGCTCGATTGCGCTCGGGCCATGCCTGGCGCCGCGAGGATGGCCAGCGTTGCGGCAAATATCGACAAGCCCGTGTTGGGAGCGAAACGTTGACGGTGTTCCATTTGAGTAGTCTTCCTCCGTGATGTAAGCGGCGCGCTCGTTTCTCGATGCGGTGCGTCCGCCATGGCCTTCGGCTTGGTCCATCCTGTTTTCCGTAGCCACACAATTTTGAATACGAAATCTATGGATAGAAGATGATCAACAGGTTTATTGGTAACGCGGGATATGGATAAGCAAACGAGGATGCGCACCATCCAGCGACATGGAACCGGCTGAATGGCTCGAATTATAAATTTGCAAAATTCTTTCGTCGCATGCTCGTTTATTGCCCGCGTATAACATCCGGTTAAACACTCAAGACAAATATTTGCTATGTAAATACTGATTTACTCAGAGCGAACGTCATCGCTGAGTGGCTTGTACGTATTGCCGGGCGCATACCCAAGAGACGAGTCGGAGATGAAGTGATGGATCTGCCTTGCCGAAGCGGAAAATCGCGACAAGAAGCGCCTGATGTCGGTGGTCGAGCCGTACTGCGCCAAGGGCCATCGTGGACGGCAGCCGATCGGACTGGAGCGGATGCCGCGCGTCTGGTTCCTTCAGCAGTGGTATGGGCTGTCAGCCGAGGCGCTGCATGACACGCTGCACGACAGCATGGCGAAGCGCGTGCTCGCCGGGGACGAGCTGACACGACAACTGATCGACGAGATCGGCATCATGTTGCGCGTGCGGGGGCTGATCATGAAGGAAGGCATGATTGTCGATGCCACCATCGTCGATGGCGCCACCGTCGATCAGGATCACCTGAGTCCTTGCTGACTGCGACATGGCGCGTCAGGCATGGATCGAAGAAGCCGTGGCCCGCCGAAGCGGCTCAGGCCTTTTTAGTCAGGGGGCCGCAGGAATCTCCCCCCTGATGGACGGAGCGTATTCCAAACGCCCAAACCGGCTCGCTCCCTCATGGGCGAGCCGGCCGCGAGCACTTCAGACGCTTTGCAGATAGCCGCCGTCGACGCGAACGATCGATCCGGTCATGTACGATGCGCGCTCACTGGCAAGAAAGGTAACTACGTCTGCGTATTCAGCCGGTGTGCCGTAGCGTGCCATCGGAATCGAAGCCACGCTTTCGCTGATCACAGCGTCAAGCGGACGGTTTTGGCGTTCAGCCTTCATCACATCGAGATACCGGATTCGGCTGGTGGCAATCCGGCCAGGGAGAATCACATTCACCGTCACGTTGTCCGCGGCAACCTCGCGGGCCAGCGATTTCGACCATCCCACCAGCGACATCCGCAACGCATTCGACATAGCGAGATTGGGAATCGGAGCGATGATTCCGGACGACGAACTCGTGATCACCCGTCCCCACTTCCGAGCGCGCATACCCGGCAAAATCCTGTCAGTGATCGCGATCACCGACAACACCATCGCGTTGAACTGTTTGGCCCACACTTCCGGATCGACGCCGCTCGCTTCCGATGGCGGCGGTCCGCCCGTATTGTTGACAAGAATGTCGACCGGCCCGAATTGTTGCTCGATCTGCGACACATGCCGGTCGGCCGCGGCGCGGTCGCCCAGTTCCCAGCAGTGCGTGATACAGCGCCCGCCGTCCTCCTCGATGCTTGCGGCCGTTGCGGCGAGCGCCTGTTCATCCACGTCCGCAAGCGCGACGCTCACCCCCTCCTGTGCGAGCTGGCGGGAAATAGCGCTGCCAAGTCCACCGCCGGCGCCAAGCACAAGTGCGACACGGCCGGAAATTTTTAAATCCATGAGTTGCTCTCCTTTCAATCTTTATCAATTTATCGATTCAATATCTGGCCGAGAAACGCTCTCGCGCGCTCGCTCTTCGGCATCGAGAAGAACGCTTCCGGCTGCGCCTCTTCGACGATTTCACCCTTGTCCATGAAGAGAATCCGGTCCGCGACCGTGCGCGCAAAACCCATCTCGTGCGTGACACAGACCATCGTCATGCCATCGCGCGCGAGTTGCATCATCACGTCGAGAACTTCCTTGATCATTTCGGGATCGAGTGCCGAGGTCGGCTCGTCGAACAGCATCATCTTCGGCTTCATGCACAACGCCCGGGCAATGGCCACGCGCTGCTGCTGGCCACCAGAGAGCTGGGCCGGATAGCGGTCTGCCTTATCGCCGATGCGCACGCGCTCAAGAAAATGGCGCGCTGTTTCTTCCGCTTCCTTCTTCTTGATCCCGCGAATCTTCATCGGCGCGATCATCAGGTTTTGCAACACGGACAGATGCGGGAACAGGTTGAACTGCTGGAACACCATACCGACCTCGCGGCGCACGAAGCTGATATTTCGCGGGCTCTTGGTGAGGCTCACGCCTTCGACCAGGATCTCGCCCTGCTGATGTTCCTCCAGCCGGTTTATGCAGCGAATCATCGTGGATTTGCCCGAGCCGGATGGACCGCATATGACGATCCTCTCGCCGCGCTGCACACGCATATCGATATTGGATAACACCTGGGTTTCGCCAAACCATTTGCTAACGCGGCGCAGTTCTATCGTGGCCGGCTGGCTTGCGGCATCTTGCGCGGGGGGATTGTTCTCGAGGGCTCTCATAAGGTTCACCTAGGTTTCGTCAAGCGGCCATCCAGCCGCCGTCGATCATTAAATTTTCGCCGGTGATGAAAGTCGCCTCGTCTGAGGCGAGAAAGAGCGCGGCGCTTGCGACATCTTCCGGGCGTCCGAGGCGCGGCATCGGCGTGCGGGCTTCCGAGTATTCAAGGGCTACCGCCGAGGCAGCCGGCCCTGCCTTGCCTGTCACGATCTTTCCGGGGGCAACCGCATTGCAGACGATGCCTTGGTCGGCATAGTCGACCGCGATCTGGCGCGTCAGGTAGACGACGCCCGCCTTTGATGTGCCATACGCGACGTTGCGCGGCGCGCAGACCATGCCATGCTGCGACGACACGTTGACGATGCGGCCACGCGCTTCGCGACATACTTCCTGCTTAAGCATCGCGCTGACCGCCGCGCGCGACATCAGGAACACACCCGTGAGATTCACCGCCATAACGCGATTCCATTCATCGATGGTGGTTTCCGTCAGCGGCTTGCCCGCGCTGATCGCGGCATCGTTGACGAGCACATCGAGCCGGCCATAGCGCCGCACGGCATGGGCGACCGCGGCGTCGGCATCGGATTCCTGCGCGACATCGGTGCGGATGAATTCGACTTCGTGCCCCTCCAATCGCAGCACGTCCGCGGTCGGAACGCCACCTTCGCGGACGGTCTCGGTGATGTCGGCGAGCACAAGGCGTGCGCCCTCACGACCGAAACGCAGCGCGATCGCCCGACCAATGCCGGACGAGGCCCCGGTGACAAGCACGGACTTTCCCTCAAGACGTCGCATCCTTGCCCTCCAATTGGTTGACCGGGCTGGCATCACTCGAAAGCCACGCGAGATAGTCGTTGGCGGCGGCCTTCAGGTCGAAGCGGCTGACGTAGTTCAGTTCTGTCATCAGTCGTGCGATGCTTAGCGCGGGACGATCCATTGGCAGCACGTAGTCAACCGTCGCCGGTTCGCCAGGTTCACTGAAACGCCAACGCAGGCCAGGAAAATGATGCGCGAGTGCGGCGCACCACTGCGGTAGGTCGGTCAGGCAACCACCACCGATGTGATAGACCGCGTGCGCCAAGGCTGGCGCGCCGGCAAGCCGCACAAGCGCGTCGGCCGCATCCCGGGCATAAAGCCAGTCGGCGGTCATCGGTCGAGGCAACACGATCTCGTCGCCGGCGATCGCGGCGCACGTCACCTGCCGGTGCGGGCTCAAATGCTCGCGCGCTCCACTCGCGCGTTCCCATGGTCCAAATACAGGCCCGAGCCGCGCAACGCGCACATCGAGTCCGTGAAGCTCGCCGATTCGCAACGCCGCTTGTTCGGCCGCGAGCTTGCTGATCCCATAAAGACCCGCCGGCGCCGGTGTCGATGCGCTCTCCTCATAGCAACCCGACGCAGCCGGTGCCGTGAAGCCGTAGACGGAGACCGAGCTAACGACGACCACCCGTTTCAGGTTGGGCGAACGTGCGCACCGCTGTAGCAGGCGGGCGGTAGCAACCACGTTGACATCGAAGATACGCGCGGCGTCGTCGCGTTCACTCTCGGGGCCGGGCGTCATGGCAGCCGCATGAATCACGCGGTCGATCGTCCCGGCTGCGAAAGCCCGCTCGAGATCGGCGTCGGAACGAATATCGCCATTCACGATGCGGCAGCCTGGCTGAGAGGCTAAAGCACACGTTTCGCCGCTCACCATCGGCAGATCAAAGAGCACGATCTGCTCGCCAGCTTGTAGCAATCTCTCCGCGATCGCCAGGCCGATAAAGCCGGTACCTCCAGTTACCAAGGTCGTCATGGGTGCACCTTATCGGCTCTTCAGCGTCTGGCGTTCAAGGCGTGCTACCCAGCGCGCCATCGGCCACAGCAGCACGAAGAAAATCAGGGCCGCTGCGATCAGCGGCGTCGGATTGTAGGTTTGCTCCTGAGCTACGCGCGACGAGCGCAGCAGTTCCGGGAGCGAGACGAGCGAAGCGATTGACGTTGCCTTGATCAGTTCCAGAGAATTGCTCGCCAGCGGAGCAAGTACGTTTCGCACCGCCTGCGGCAGCACGATATAGGCGATCTCACGGATCGGGCCGAACCCGAGCGAGCGCGCGGCTTCGCGCTGGCCGTGTGGAACGGATTCAATCCCGGCACGAAAGATTTCGCCGTAGTAGCCGGAATTGTTTAGCGCCAGCGCTAGCACCACTGCGGTGAAACTGTCCAGCGTGATACCAAAAAACGGCAAGCCGTAAAAGATCAGGGCGAGCAAGACAACCACAGGAAACGACCTGAACAGATCGATGTACGTCAACAGCGCGAGGTTCAGCGAGCGTCGATGGAAGCTGTAAGCCACGGCAATCGCAACGCCGAGCGCGATGGAGACCGGCGCCGCAACCAGCGCAAGCAGGATGGTCAGCTTCAGGCCCTGCAGCAGCAATGGATAAACCTGTCGCAGGGATTCCAGGTTGAAGAAATTGTCGAGGAATAGGTCCATATGAGCCTCAGGAGCCAACGCAGTAAGCCCGCTCAAGCCAGCGGCTCGCCACGACCAGCGGGATGAAGAACACGAGGTAACATGCCGCCGCGAGCGTAAGCGGCGATGGATTCGCCAGCATTCCGACCAGGCTCTGCGCTTGCCCGAGTACTTCCGGCAACGCCACGGCGGTGCCCAGCGCGGTGCCCTTGCTTACCGCGATGGCGCGGTTGGTCAGAAGGGGAATGGACATCCGCACAGCCTGCGGCAAAATAATGGTGAAGAGCGTGCGAAAGGAGCCGAACCCGAGCGCGCGCGCTGCATCCCACTGGCCACGCGGCAACGCTTTGATCGACGACCAGAAGATCTCCGATGCAAACGCAGACAGCACCGCGCCAAGGCCCAACACGGTGGTCACGAGCGGCGAAAGCTTGATGCCGATGTACGGCAGGCCGAAATAGACCAGCACGAGCACGACGAGCTGCGGCATTGTTCGGAAGAAATCGACGTAGAAAATGATCAGCGCATTGATTGCGCGCACTTCCATCGTCCGTACGATGGTGAGCAGCAGACCCCAGGCCATCCCGATGATGATCACAAGCAGGGAGACCAATACGGTAATGCCGAAGCCACTGAGGATCAACGGCATCGACTGGCTAAAGACGCTGACGTTGAAGAAATTATCGACGATGCGATCCATGCTACTTATGCCTAAACGGTGGGGGAAGCGCCGGCCCGCACACG
>NZ_JBXASU010000013.1:9705-96041 GCF_058809705.1 Cupriavidus sp. MPR-AND1C
CCCCCCCCCCCCCCCCCCCCCCCCCCCGCGACTTGGGTCGTCAATTGCATTGCGGCGTATGCGGGTGCGGATCGTAGCCCTTGAAGCCCGGCGCGCCGTAACCCGGATAGACCGTGTCGGCGGCTGAACCCTTGCCGGGCGCCGTGCCGTACCATTTCACATACATTTTGCGAAGCGTGCCATCCAGCTTCATGCATTTCAGGGCTTCGTCAACCTTGTTCCGATAGGCCACATCGTCGGGGCGGAATGCATAGCCAAAATTGCGGCCGTTGAAATCCTCGTAGCCGACCTTGATCGCTTTATTCCGGCTGGCGGCGAACACTACCGTGGGGATTTCATTCAGCGCTGTGAATGCGCGCCCGGTAATGACGGCCTGAACCGTGTCGGGAAACGCGTCGTACCGCTGGATCTCGAAGCCGAATTTCGCGGCATTCTCCGTCGCCCAGGTATCGGAAATTGTGCCGCGATTGACGGCCACATCCTTCCCTCTAAGGTCGTCAAATCCCTTCATCTGATCGTTCGCGCGCACCAGGAATCCATTGCCGGTGGAGATAATGGGCTCGGTAAACAGCACGCGTTCGGCACGATCGGCAGTGATGTTCAACGGGTTCACCGTGAATTCAATGCGTTTCGAAAACAACGCCGAGAACAGCCCCGAGAAATTGATATCCACGATCTTCACGCCAGGGCGACCGATGCGGCGCGCGACCTCGTTGATCAGATCGACACCAAAGCCTTGCGGACCGGTTTCGGTGCGCGTGACCCATGGCGCGATCCCGAAATCGGTGCCGACCACGACGGGCTGGCTGGCCGGATGTTCCGATTCGGCCGCCTGACTCGCGGCGTAGCCCAACGCAAGCAACAGGCCGACGCATGCGACGACCGCCTTACGCGATGATTTTCCGAGATTCATTTTTTCCGCTCACTGTTTGAAGTTTATCGATGGGATTGCAAAGGCTTGACCGAATGAGGGTGTAACGCGTACCAGTGATGCGCAATATCCGCACGCCGGCAGACCCAGACATCTTTGTGACGCGACACGTGATCGAGAAACCGTCGCAGGCCGGCGGCGCGTCCCGGATGGCCGCTCAGGCGCAGATGCAAGCCAACGGACATCAGCTTCGGTGCGTCGGCACCTTCCTCATAAAGCAGGTCGAACGCGTCGCGCAAATACTCGTAAAAGTCGTTGCCGGTCGCCATGCCGCCCCGGATGAACTTGGCATCGTTGCTGACAAGCCCATAGGGAATGACCAAATGCGGCTTGCCGGCAGCCATGGTCCAGTAGGGAAGCTCGTCGTTATAGGCGTCCGAGTCGTACAGGAAACCGCCCTCCTCGGCGACCAACCTTCGCGTGTTCAACCCCGGGCCATAGCGGCAATACCAGCCGAGAGGGCGCTCACCGACGCTTTGTGCGAGGCTCGCCACGGTGCGGCGGATACGTTCGCGTTCGGTGGCTTCGTCGAACAGTTGGTGCCGCTCCCAACGCCAGCCATGCGCGCACACGTCGAAAGCGAATTCCCGGATGGCCGCGCACGCTTCGGGGTTACGTTCGAGCGCCAGCGCGCAGCCGAAAACGGTCGCAGGCATACCGTGCTGCTGAAGCAAGCGCGCGATGCGCCAGAATCCGATACGGCTGCCATATTCGAACATCGATTCGGCGGCAAGATCGCGCCCGTCGAATCCACCCGCGCCACCCTCGGTAAGTCCGGCTTCGGTCGCCGGATCTCCGTCCCCGATGGACGGTTCACCGCCCTCCTCGTAGTTGATGCAGAAATTCAGAGCAAGGCGGGCGCCGCCGGGCCACTTCGGATCCGGCGGAGTGCGGCCATAACCCACGAAGTCGCGAACGAACGAATCATCTGGCTTGGACATTGAACGCTCCTGCAGTGCCGGCCGCCGGCAACTTCACCCGCACCGGCGTTTCGAGTTCGAAGAAAGTGTCGTCGTCGTGCTGACCGGATATCGTCGTCACGACCGCAAAACGGGTCCGGTCATCGAGTACGGTCAACCCGTGATGCCAGACATTGCGGCGATAGGTGACTGCCTGATCGGCCTGCGCGATCAGTGCGCGCAGCGTCGATAAATCAGGACTTCCGTCCGCGGCCGCATGACACACGACCACCAGGTACCTGCCCTCGCGAATCGGAATGAAGGTCTGAGCGGCATACGGATGGCGCTCGAGCTTGGCGACCTCGATCAGGTCGCCTGCAACCTGCGGCGGCCAACTCACCCACAACGCAGGCTCGCCCGTCTCGGAGGACGATTCGAACGCGAGCTTGAAGTGATTGCGCCGCTGACCATTGGCAATCGCGATGACGTCGCCGAACGGGGCAAACGCTTCCGCGGTCAAGGGGCTTGGGGTCAGCATGAGAAACGAAGCATTCGGATCTTGCATAAGCGGATGTTGTGGCTCAAGGAATTCCATGGCATGGCGTTACCGCAACTCAACGACACTGTCGAGCGCGTTTTCACACGCTTTGCGGCTGCGGGCAGGGGCGCGATACCGACAGATTTAACCATTTCAAATTCCGAATGTCGTATGCTTATTTTTCTCCATCGCATAACCGGTTGTTAAGGATAGTTTTTATAATTTATCGCAATTCGTAAATACCCTAGGCAACGGGTATTCGAGAATGGCGGCAGCGGTGGCGTTCAACACGCAGCCGATATTGGTCGTTGCCGGATGGACAGAAGAGGCACAATAGGCCCAATAGGCCCAATAGGCACAACGGGCCCAATAAGCTCATGAAACGGACCGACCTGAACCTGAGAAGCCGGCGCAGACGCGAGCAATACTTCTCGATGAAAAGCGACGCGTGGTGCCGTAGCAGGATTTTTTTGCGTTGATAGCGCCACATGCACCCCTCAAGGCGGTCTTATCATCACCTTTAAGAGGCTTCGCAAACCGGTACCGGGTTGCCCTCCACCAAAGAAATTTCATCGTGTATTGCGCTGTCGGATGACGGATCACGATGCAGACATCGGGGTGTAGATGGCATCACTATTCTGCCGCCAGGACGATTTGCGCAGACGATGTGCCGCTTGCCCGTCCTGTTGTTCAACGGACTTCACTGTGACAAGCTCATGATCGGGAGAGACGCGACCCCACCTATGGCTTGCGCGTCGTTGCGATCATTCTTGTTCGTCTTGACGAATGACGTGATGTAATGTGGACGCCAGGACACGCAGCGAGGCCCGGGCGAAGAGGAAGGCATCATGACGCGCCTGCACCTGATTTCTACGTTGCGATTGCCCATCGCCCGCGTGATCACAAGCAGGCTTGCTCGCCATCCGTTTTGCTGGCATGTCCGGTTAGCTTCTTGACACAACAAGATCAATGAAATGCAAATAAACCTGCGTCAGATCGAAGTCTTCCGCGCCATCATGGTGGCTGGAACAATCAGCGGTGCGGCAAAGCTTCTGTACGTCTCCCAGCCGGCGATCAGCAGGATGATTTCGCACACGGAATCACAGCTCAAGCTTAAGCTCTTCGAACGCATCAAGGGCAGGTTGTATCCTACGCCGGAGGCACGCCGGCTTTATGTCGAAGTCAACGCGCTCCATCAGAGCCTCCTGCGCGTCAACGATGTGGCTAAGGATCTGGTCCAGAACACAAGTGGGACGCTGCAACTAGTGGTCAGTCCGAGCCTGGGCCAGACACTCATCCCGGCGGCGATCGCCCGCTTTCGCAAGCGCTTTCCGACGGTCTGCGTCAACCTGATGACGCAGACCTCGACGCAGCTCATACAGACGCTGTTGACCAGTAAAGCTGAACTGGGTGTCGCGATGTTTTCGCTCGACCACCCGAATATCGAGCAAAAATCGATCTATGAGGATCATCTCGTCGTCGTTCTTCCGCAAAACCATCCACTTGCAAGCCGCAGTACATTGCATGTACGTGACCTGGAAAATGTCGACCTGATCGGTTACTCAGCCGATACGCCGTTCGGCAATCTGATCCATCAGTTGTTTTCGGGCGCCGACATAGCGGTGCGGCTGGCGGTCGAGGTGCGGCTGACCCATGCCGCCTGCGCCTTGGTACAAGCGGGTGTCGGTATCACCATCGCCGATGAAGTTGCCGTACTCGGGCAGGTCTGGCCGGGTGTCGTCATTCGACCCCTGTTGCCGGACATCACAATGGACGTCAACGTCTTGCACGCGCGCTTCGAGCCACTGTCGCAGCTGGCACAAGAGTTCATCCATACGCTCACCGAACTGGATTTCGAATCGCTGCGGCGAGTTGCCTGACACACTCGCCAGGTAATCCGCCGCGGGGTGCCGTCTAGCCGCACTTTCGCAAGCTCGGGGTTGTTCCGGGACGGCACTGGGGCGGAATGTGCCGCAGACATTGGATTTGGGGATGGTGTTCAGAACTCGTTTTGCCGCACTGAGCCATCAACATAGCGCCGATGCGGTGCAAGCGGTGCGGCACCTGGCTCGAATGCAGCGCGACGTTCGGCATAAAGAAGGCGCCGATTGAAATCTGACCCAGGTGGGTCATTTTGACATCGGCGCTAACAGATAGCGCACCTTTAGATGCCACCGTGCGCGGCGATGAACATGGCGACGGCCGACCGGCAATAGGATTCGATTTCGTTGTCGTCCCCTGCTCTCGCCTCATCGAAGCGTGCGATAAGCAGGAGATCGGATCCTTTGAAAAGCGCGGCAAACAAGCGGGCGGACCGGGGAGCATCGGGCACGTTCAGAACCGCCTTCGCGTGCAACTGACGCAACAGGGCCTCGATTTGGGCGATGACATACGCGGGCCCGGCTTCGTAATGGAGCTTGCTTAACGACTTTTGATTCGTCTTGTCGGCCAAGACCATGGCTTCGACACTGCGGACGTCCGGGCTCAACAGCGTGCGAAGCAGGGATGATCCCACCGCCATGAGCTGATCTTCGGCCGAACCGTTGACGCCTTCAAAAAGGGCCTGTGGTGCAAACTGATGGCAGTGGGCCGCCATGGCCGCGCTGAACAGCGCCTCCTTGTTCTCGAAGTGCCGATAGATGCTTAGCTTGGATATCTTCGCCCGCTGGGCGACCTTGTCCATGGTCGTCGCTTGAAAACCCAATTCCACAAAGAGTTCGCAGGCGGCGTCGACTATCGTTTGGCGAAGCGCCTCGTTGGCGGGCCGGCCGCGCCGGCCCTGGCTGTTTTCGGTCACGACAATTCCAGTACTTGACAGTATTAAAATTCCTGCATTACGATACCACATAGTACCCTAAATGTGCAAGCCAGGCCCAGCCCAACCCCCTCCATCCACAACACGGAGCCCATCACCATGGATGACGTCATCATCATCGGCGGCAGCTTTGCCGGCCTCGCCGCCGCCCTGCAGCTCGGCCGTGCCCGCCGCAAGGTCACCGTTCTCGATACCGGCCGGCCGCGCAACCGCTTTGCCGCCCACTCGCATGGCCTGCTCGGCCACGATCACAAGCCGCCGCTGGACATCCTAGTCGAGGCGCGGCAGCAGTTGGCGCGCTATCCAACGATCAGGCTGGTCAATGCCCGGGCCGAGAGCGTGTCTGGCGCCATCGACGATTTCTGCGTCGTCACTGACGATAACGAAAGCCTAAGGGCGCGCCGCCTGATACTGAGCTATGGCATCGCCGACCAGATGCCTGATGTTCCGGGCTTTGCCGAAAGCTGGGGCACGTCCATCGTGCCCTGCCCCTATTGCGACGGCTTTGAAGTCGCCGGCCAGCATTGGGGCCTCGTTTGGTCCGGCCCGCAGTCGCACCAGTCTGTCAGGCTGTTCCGCGATTGGACTGACAAATTGACTGTCTTCGCCGATGGTCATGCCATTGCGTCCGATATCCAGGCCGATCTGGCGCGCCGCAACATACCTGTCGTCGATGGCCGGATCGTCGAGATCGCCCATCACAAGGGCCATATCACCACCGTCAATCTCGATACCCGCCGCAATGTCGCGGTCGACGTCCTGTTCGCCCAGCCGCGCAACAAGCCGTCCGCAAGCCTGCATGAATCGCTGGGCCTCGCCACGGTGGATACGCCCGCCGGCATCGCCATTAAGGTCGACGAGCGCCGCCAAACCACCATGCCCGGCATCTACGCCGCCGGCGACCTTGCCACGCCCCTCTTGCCCTCGGTCACCCAGGCATCATCGCAGGGCGCGATGGCGGGTATCTTCGCCCAGCAGTCGATGCTGGTTTGAGAGCACAGATTCACTTCTCCCGTTGCGTCGTCGCCTTCGAAAAGGTTGGCGTAGATCGGCGCGGTGAAGGACGGATCGTCGAGTTTGACGGAATGGCAGGAGCGGTTGTCCTTCGAGGTCCGGCACCAGGCGGCACCGATCATCGGTTCGGCTCCCCCTTGCCTCGAACAAAGGGTAGCTAGTTAATAACGAATCAGAACAAGGAGATGACATGGCAGAGCAAAATGCCTATCAGGTCGCCGACTGGAATGGTCAAAGCGGGGAGCGCTGGGTCGCCAACCAGGCCCGGCTCGACGCTATGGTGGCGGTGTTCGGCCAGGCCGCGATAGAAGCCGCCGCGCCCGCGACGGGTGAGCGCGTGCTGGACGTCGGCTGCGGCGCGGGCGCGTCGAGTCTGGCTCTGGCCGCCCGCGTCGGCGCGGGGGGACAAGTGCTGGGCGTGGACATATCCGCACCGCTGATCGGCCGAGCGCGCGCGCTTGCGCCACAGGATACGCCGGTCCTGTTCCAGGTGGCCGACGCCAGCAGCGCCGAGCTGCCCGAGGGCGCGTTCGACATCCTGTTCTCGCGTTTCGGGGTGATGTTCTTCGACGATCCGACAGCGGCGTTCACCCATATGCGACGCGCGCTGCGGCCCGGCGGGCGGGTCGCTTTCGTCTGCTGGCGCGGCGCGGCCGAAAACGATTGGGTGCGCGTGCCGATGGGCGCGCTCAAGGGCATCGTCCCGCCGAGTGCGCAGCCCGATCCCGAAGCGCCCGGCCCATTTTCGTTCGGCGACCGGGGGCGCGTGGCACGCATCCTGACGGCGGCCGGCTTCACCGATATCGCTATCGTGCCCTTCGACGCTTCCGTCCCGTTCGGCGAGGGCGGGACGCGGGACGCGGCGATCGACGACGCGGTGAAGATGACGCTCGAGGTCGGCCCACTGTCGCGTGCGCTCGCTGATCAGCCCGACGACATCCGCGCCCGCGCCTCGGCCGCGGTTCGTGCCGCATTCGCGGGACTCCCCGGCGAGCGGTCGGTGATGATCGACGGCGCTGCGTGGATCGTCATGGCACGCAATCCGGCAAGCTGACAGGCATTAACAGGGGAGACGCCCCGCTCGGTGGAGCTGGGCGTCTTTGGGCGCTCAGACTGATGTCCCTTCTGGTTTGGAAGCCGCCATTAGCGAGCAAGGAGGCCGACGTGTTTGGCGATGCGGGCGATCAGGGCATAGACAAGCGCGAAGAGACGCAGAAGCTGAAGGTGCGTTGGCACGCGGCATTGCGCCCGGGCAAGCGACGCGCGTTGGACAAGGCCACCGTGGTGGGCAAGCTCGCCGATGAACTGGAGCGGGTCAAGGCGCGTATCCGGGCGAAAGCGGAACATCCGTTTCGGGTCATCAAGCGCCAGTTCGGGCATCTAAAGGTGCGCTATCGCGGCCTGATGAAGAACACGCAGCAGTTGCACACGCTGTTCGCTCTGAGCAATCTGCGGATGACGCGCGAACGACTGATGCGCGAGGCCATTGCATGAGCGCAAAAGCCGCCCGAGCGGGGAGGCAATCGGCGCCTTCTTTATGCCCAACGTCGCGCTGCATTCGAGCCCGGTGCCGCACCGCCTGCACCGCATCGGCGCTATGTTGATGGCTCAGTGCGGCAAAACGAGTTCTGAACACCATCCTTAGCTCGAGTCTCTGGGCCTGAGATGCCACAAGAAGGAACTGCCCGGTGAGGCGCGGCTGGCGGACTATCTGACGGCGAGGCACCTGGCGCTCGACTGCCAGCCGGGGCAGGTTAAAGAGGCGCTTTCGCCAGGTGTGGCGTGCCAGCGGGATATGGCGTGATACGGCGTGATATGGCGGGATATGCCGCGCGAAGTGCTGGTGCGTCTCTTGATGGCGATGCGCCTGTATCCGCCGGGGAGCCGCGACCGATGCGCCGCGACCACGCACCACATCACGCCCATTCGTTCGAATTCGCCCCCGTGCTCCCTGGCTCGGCGCGCATGCGATCAGGATCCCGTGCTGCCTTGCGCAGCCCCCTCATACACGCTCGCCCGCCACTGCAGATAATCGGAAAAGGCTCGCTCCTCGTGAAAACGTGGCGCAAATCCGAGGTCTTGTCGCAAGCGCTCGACCGAAAACGGCGGTCGCGCGGCCGGGGCATGCACACCAACATTTGCGTCCTGCCGCCGCGCAACCCGTTCGTACGTAAAGCCCGGATAGACCGCGCGCAGGCGTTCGCACCATGCGGATGGCGACCAGCGCCGGCCCGTACCGATATGGTAAAGAGAATGCGCCAGGTTGATTGCATCGGTGATTCCGACGATGGCATCGGCGGCGTCGCCGGCGTAAAGCCAGTCGTCCGGCAAGTCAGCGCAGAAGCGCGCTGGGTGTCGCGCTTCTGCCAATTGGGCGAGCAACAGGGGAATGCTCATCGTGTCGCGCACGCCGGTATCGTATTCCCATCGTCCGAATACCACGCCGAGCCGGGCCACTATCACGTCGAGGCTTCGCGTTGCCCGGTAGCGCAGGGCCGCGCGCTCCGCGGCATATTTCGTGATCCCGTACAGTGACTCCGGCTCCGGCACATCGCGATCTTCGACCAACTCGGTCTGCCCGTGGCCACCCATGCCGTACACCGCACCGCTGCTCAAGTGAACGACTCGATGCACGCCTGCGGCGCAAGCCGCATCAAGCACGTTGAGCGTGCCGATCAGATTGACCTCGGCGATTAGTGGAGCCTGCGAGTGCTCTCGCGCGAGGCTCGCGGTGATCGCGGCGCCATGGATGACTCGCGAAACGTCGTGATGGCGTAGCGCGTCGACAATCGAGCCGCGATCCCGCACATCGCCCGATTTGAACAGGAACGTTCCCGCAAGCTCGCTGAGTTGCTCGAACGCTGGCGCGGGCGGCGGTTCGGGTCCAAACGCGATAACCGTATCGCCGCGGGAAAGCAGGCACGCGGCAACATTCAACCCGATAAAACCCGAGCCCCCGGTGATCAGGACTGTCATCGCGCCGCTCCTGGCAGGCAGAGCGGATTCGCCCCGCAACAGCCTCCGGCGGTCATGCGAGCCATGGCGCAGGCGCTGGCCGCCTGCCGACGCTGGCGATACGCTCGCAAGGAACGAGCGTTCCATGGCCAGCGCAAGCCCGCAGCGTGCCCTCGTGGCAGACGATGACACCGCGGCTCACTGTCGTTACCGGCATGCCGCGTACGTTCGTTCCTTCATAGACCGTGTAGCCGGTGCCGTCGTGCAGCGTGGCCGTCGAGAGCGTAGCTTCGGCCTGCGGATCCCAGAGCGCGAGATCGGCATCGGCGCCCAGCGCGATCTTGCCTTTTCGGCCATCGAGGCCAAATACCCGCGCGGGCCCCGTCGACGTCAATTCGACGAATCGCTCGAGCGAGATCCGCCCTTTGGTCACGCCTTCGGAAAACAGCAAAGGCAGCCGCGTTTCTAGTCCAGGCAAGCCATACGGAATCTTGTTGAATGGCGGGTCGTCCCCGGCCTGCCACTTGCCATGCGGTCCGTCGAGATGAAATACCGAGTGATCGGATGAGAAACAGGAAAACAGACCATCGCGCAAACCGTCCCATAGCGCGGCCTGATTGCTGGCATCGCGCGGGGGCGGTGAACAGCAATATTTGACCGCCTCTTTCGCCGGCCGATCGAGATCGCTTTCAGTCAACAGCAGATACTGGGGGCAAGTCTCGGCGAGGATCGGCAGGCCCTGACGCTGAGCGATAGCGATCTGCTCGGCAGCTGCAGCGGAGGATACATGAACCACGAAGATGGGGATATCGAGGAGTTCCGCCATGCTGATCGCGCGATGCGTGGCTTCTCGCTCGGCAAGCGCGGGCCTTGCGTGAGCAAGATACTTCGGCTTCCGGTAGCCGAGCGCGAGCAGGCGCTCGGTCAACCATCCGATCATGTCGTGGCTTTCGGCATGGATCATCGGCAGTACGCCGAGTCGGCGCGCGTGCAAGAGTGTTTCCAGCATCGACCGATCGTCAAGGCGTAGCGCATCATAGGTCATGTAGAGCTTCACCGACGTGAAGCCCTCCGCCGCCAACGCCGGCAACTCCTCCTTCAGCACCTGCTCGCTGGGGTCGGTCACGATCATGTGGAACGCGTAATCGACCACCGCGCGTCCCGCTGCTCGCTCGCGATAGGCGGACACGCTTGCACGCAGCGAATCGCCTCGATGTTGCGCGGCGAAAGGCATCACCAGTGTGGTGCCGCCAAAAGCCGCGCCTACCGTCGCACTATAGAAATCGTCGGCGGTGGTGGCTCCGGTCGAGGTCATCTGTGCGATGTGGCAATGAACGTCGATGCCGCCGGGCAGCACGAGTTTGCCTGACGCATCGAGGACAGTCGCGCCTTCGAGCGGCGTTTCCGCCAGTGCCGCGATCCGGCCGTCCTTTACGCCCACATGAACGCGTTCCAGCCTGCCATCGATGAACACGCTGCCATTGCGCACTACCAGGTCGAACTCAGACATTGCGCGCGCCCCTCCCGAAAGCGTGATTGACTGCGGGTGCTCAGTCATTGCAACACCTTGTCGAGGAATTGCTTGAGTCTGGCGCTCTGTGGCCGATCGAATATGTCCCCGGGACTACCTGCCTCTACAACGCGGCCTTCGTCCATGAAGACGACGCGATCGGCGACGCGCCGGGCAAAGCCCATTTCATGCGTCGCGACAATCATCGTCATGCCTTCCGCCGCTACGGTTTCCATGGTCTGCAGCACTTCCCCCACACGTTCAGGGTCTAGCGCGGACGTCGGTTCGTCGAACAGGATGATCTTGGGGTCCATCGCCAGCGCACGAGCAATGGCGACACGTTGCCGCTGCCCGCCCGACAATTGCTCGGGATAGGCATCATACTTTCCCGAAAGGCCGACTTTCGCAAGCAGTTGGCGTCCCCGTTGTGCGGCATCCGCAAGTCGCACGCCGCGTACTTCGACCATGCCGAGCGTCACGTTTTCCAGCACGGACAGATGCGGCCACAAGTAAAACATCTGGAACACCATGCCCACTTCGGAGCGCACGCGAGCGAGCTCCCTGCCGGACATCGGCCGCGCTTTCTTAGCGGCTTGATTCACGTGACCGACAGTTTGGCCGTCAATGGAAATGTCGCCGCGGGTCGGACGTTCCAGATAATTAATCGAGCGCAGCAGCGTGCTTTTGCCCGATCCGCTCGGGCCTATCAGGCAAACCACCTCGCCGCGCTGAACTTCAAGATTCACGCCATTCAGGGCCTTGACGGCGTCAAACTGTTTGTAGAGATCGCGTACGTCGATCATCGGCACATCAATCATCACGCGCCCTCCCGCGTTGCAGCGCCGAGGCCGAGTGCGCGCCTTCGACGCGCTGGCAGGCCACGACGCTCGACCGTCGAGTTCTCGAAATGGAGCTGCACCAGCGTCAGTACGGTTGTAAGCGCCAGATAGATTGCCCCGGCTATCGTGAGGACTTCCACGGCGCGGTACGTGCTGCTGTAGATCGTCTGCGCGCTCAGCATCAGTTCTGGCACCGTAATCACCGACGCAAGCGACGTGCTCTTGGTATGACTGATGAAGTTGCCCATGTACGGAGGCAGCACGATGCGTGTGGCCTGTGGCAGGATGACATGCCGCAGAATCCGTGGATTGGTCATGCCGACCGCTTGGGCGGCCTCGCGTTGGCCACGGTGCACGGCGCGAATGCCGGCGCGAATAATCTCGGCGTTATAGGCGGCGGAACTCATCGAAAGGGCGATGATTGCCGCGGGCAACGCCTCGAGCCGCAACCCGAACATGGGCGCTGCGTAGTAGACGAAAAACAGATGCAACAGAACCGGCGTGCCCCGGAAAATCCATATGTAGATGAACGCGGCGCCGCGCAGGACTGCATGGCGCGAGTCGCGCCCGAGGGCGAGCAGAAGGCCGAACACGGTTCCGCAAACCTGCGTCACCACGGCCAGGAGTATCGTCAGCAGCGCGGCCTTGAGCAAGATCGGCAGATATGGCAGAACCTGTACGAAATCGATATTCATGGGTTCCCCTCGTGCGTGGCAGTCGAATCGCTGCCCGCAGATGCGTTAGCGCTTTCGTTTGTTAAAGTCACTTCGTGTCTTCCGGTAGTTGGGCGCTGTAATGATCGATGCCGAAGTACTGCATGCCCCATTTGTCGAGCAGTCCGTTCTTTTTCATCTCCCGAATCGCCGCATCCACTTTGGCTTTCAGCTCGGCCGAACCTTTTGGCATTGGCGCGCCGACATAGCGGATCCGATAGGGCTCGCGGACAATCGACGCTACCCCCGGGCGTTGGCGTAACAGGTTCGCCGCCGAGGTATCCGGCGCGATGATGGCGTCGAGCCGAGCAACAGCGAGATCCGTGAACATTTCGGCGTAGCCGGCGTAACCCTTGAAGATCGCGAACTCCCCATACTGCTTTTCGAGTTCCCGAGCCGGAATTTCGCCATCGCTCGCGCCGGCGATAGCGCCGACGCGCTTGCCTTTCAGATCCTTGAAACTCTTCACGTCGGTCACCCCATCGCGCACGACGACGACGACTGCGGATCGCGAATATGGGATCGAGTAATCAAAGATAGCGGCTCGCTCAGGCGTGATATTGACGTTCGAGAAAACGATATCGAAGCGACCGGTTTGCAATCCGGGCAGAATCCCCTTGAATTCGAGGCGGTCCAGTCGCATGGGAATGCCGAGGTATTTAGCGACAAAGCGCGCGACCTGGACGTCATATCCGTCGAGCTCGTTCTGCGCGTTCGTAAATGACACCGGCGGCAGGTCGCCGCTCGTTGCTGCGTTGAGTTTCGCCGGCAGTGCGGCGAAAGCGACGCTCGCCGTCGCGAACCCACTGAGCAACGCCACTGCCGTGGCGGCATAAGTCCATCGTTTCATCGAACTCTCACTTGTTGTCGATTCGCATGAAGAGCGGTTCCGCGCGCGAGACGCACACCACCGACTGGTGTTCGGCCATTGACGACGACGCCGTGGTTTGGGCTGCCGATGGATTACCGAACCTTAGGCCCCCCCGGAACGTTGTCGCATGCTGGTCAGGAGGCTGTCCGTATCATAGGAACAAATATTTTCGTCGTCGCGTGCTTTTTGATGGTCGCCCTATAACCGCAGGTTAAGCGCTCAAGAGAAGTTGATTTGGCGTTTTTCCCCATAGCCGCCGAGAAGTTCAGTGATCTCGGAGCCGATGGTTTCCTTGGCCCGGGTGACAGAGTTGCCCCAGTGGCGCCTGGCCTGTTTCCAGACGATTGCAATCAGGTTCAGCGCGGGGCTGCAGGGCGGCGGATGCAGCAGCACCATGCGAGGTTCGGAGAGCCAGCGGTCAAGTGCCCGCTGATGTCCGCTGATCGATGTGGTGACAAATTCTTGCGTTATCGAACGCCACCATCGTCAACTGCCCGGGGATGCCGCTCTGGGGCGGCCGCCTGTGCACTGACCTTGAAATCTAATCCTGGGGCAGCACCAATGCCCCACAACCGGTGTCGGAAACGAATGTCGCAAGAAGCCGTGCCGGGCGCGTCGGATCGGGATTCTCGGCGAACAGGTGAAGCGTGCGCGGCGGCTCGAACCAGGTCTGTCCACTGACATAATCGATGGGTGGGCCTCCCGCCAGTTGAGAGCGGATCGTCCCTTCCAGCACGACCGCCGTCACCGAACCCGGGTGACGATGTGCGGGCGTAAAGCCGAGCGGCGGAAAGTCGACGATGGCCGTCGTCAACGATTTGCCCGGCGCGTCAGGCAGGGCTTCGCACGACAGCACTTTTACGGTCGAAGTGGGACGGCCCGTCGCGCTGGCATCCGGCGATGCACGGGACAGCAGCGGATCGCCACCGCTGCTACACATGCTGGCGAACCAGTCGATCGCCGAACGGGGCGTCGCCGGACCAGGCGCCAGCAATGCCACTGCGATTGCCGCAAGCATCATGGGATTGCCCGGCAGCCGCGGCAGGTGCGCCAAGTGTGCGAGGAGCGGCAGAGCACGCGGGTTCATACCTGTGTCCCCGATCGCAGGTCCTGCGACCAACCCAGCTCACGCTTCGCCTTGGCACTGTTGACCTCGGCGTCGTCCTGCGCAATGTTGTATATCCCCGATGTGCCCCGTTCGAGCGCAAGCCAAGCCGCAAACGCGGCGGCTTCGACGTGCAGCGGGCTTGAGCCGGCGGGGACATCGCGACCCGTGCCGGGCCCGTAAATCTGTCCATACCTGAGTACGGTCCCGGTCAGCGGCGCCGTTTCCAACACATGGCGCTCCAGTGCCGCTACGCCCCGCACGCTGGTACCGCGCGGGCCATGGGCATCGATATCGAGTGCGCAGCTTTCATCGTAGGGCGTCGCGCCTGGTCGATACGCCCACGCGATGCTTTGCGCAATCATCCGCTTGCTACCGGCTGCAATTGCCGCGGCAACCAGGTTACGCGTTCCTTCGTCGCGAATCCGGGCGTTGGCGGTCACCGCCTGGGCCATGCGGGCGGGGTCCAGCCCGGAGGGCAGATCCGTCAATTGGTGAATCACGCTATGCGGCGCGATGCGACCCAACGCGTCGCGTAGCGCGAGCGCATCGAATACGTCCACGACGACCGGCGTGACACCGGCGGCTTCGAGGTGTTTTGCCCGGTCGGGGCGCCGGGTGCTGCCGAACACCGTATAGCCCGCGGCGATTAGCAGGGGCACCAGTGCGGTGCCAATGGCGCCGCTTGCTCCGGCCACCAAAACCCTGTGCGTCATCTCTCTTCTCCTGTTTGCGATTGCGATTGCGATTGCGAACGATGCAACGGGTTGTCGCATGCTTGATGACGAGCAGGATAGGGGTGTTAATGGTCACAAAAAAGGTCCATTATTGAGAAATTGATTGAGCCATTATGAAAAGCAACGATGCGCCGAGCCGAACAGATCGAACTTGCACTTGCGCCGCGACCGGACGGGATGCCATTGCAACGCTGGCTATACGACGAACTGCGCAACGCCATTCTGATGGGCCGGCTGTCGCCAGGGGCGCGCCTGCCTTCGTCGCGCGATCTTGCGGCACGTTTTGCGTTATCTCGCGGCACGGTGCTAGGCGTGTTTTCACAGCTCACGGCCGAAGGGTATCTGACGGGCGCGGTCGGGCGAGGCAGTTTCGTCGCGTCCGAATTGCCGGATCGACGCATCGACAGCAGCGATCGGCCGTCGATCAAGAAGCGCGACGGGCGGTTAGGCGCGCACGAGCGCAAGGGCAAGGGCAATGACGAGGACGAGGACGAGGACGAGGACGAGGACGGCGCGCGCAATCATGGTGTCGCACTCTCCGCACGTGGTCGTCTTCTTGGGCGAACAGCGTTTCAGGCGAGCGGCCGCTCGAGTCCCGCCAAGGCCTTTCGGGCCAGCCAACCCGATCTCGATGCGTTTCCGTTCGACCTGTGGGCACGACTGGCGGCGAAACGCGCTCGCCGCACCCGGCGCGATCTGCTCGGCGATGGTGAGGCGCAAGGGTATCGGCCGCTGCGCGAGGCGATTGCCGCATACGTGGGGATGTCCCGCGGGATTACGTGCACGGCAGACTGCGTCGTGGTGTTGGGCAGCGTCCAGCAGGCTATTGATCTGGGCGCGCGTCTGCTGCTCGATCCGGGCGACGTCGCGTGGATGGAAGATCCGGGCTACCCGGGCGCGCGCTTGGTGCTCGAAGCTGCGGGTGCCCGGGTTGTCGGCGTGCCTGTCGATGCGTGCGGTATCGACGTGGAATGGGGACGGCAGCACGCGCCAGACGCGCGTCTCGCCTATGTCACCGCTGGGCGGCAAGCGCCGCTCGGACCGCCGCTTGCGCTTGAACGGCGGTTGTCGCTGCTCGAATGGGCGCGGGAGCGCGGCGCCGTCATCATCGAGGATGACTACGACAGCGAATACCGCTTCGTGGGCAATCCATTGGCCGCGATGAAGGGCATCGATCACGATGGGCACGTGATCTACTGCGGAACGTTCAGCAAGGTACTGTTTCCCGCGCTGCGGACCGCATACGCAATCTTGCCCGAGCGGTTAGTCGACCCGTTCGTGGCTGCGTTGTCGTTGACTGCGCGACATGTGCCACTGGACCAGCAGTCAGTGCTGCACGAGTTCATCGCGGACGGCCATTTTGGCCGCCACATCCGCCGCATGCGCATGCTGTACGGCGAGCGCGCCGAAGCGCTCAATAGCGCCGCCGACCGGCATCTTTCGGGGCTGCTGGATGTCCCTCGGATCATTGCAGGGCTCGATGCGCCGGCCTTTCTTCCGCCAGACATGGTGGAAGCCGACGTAGCGCACCGCGCGGCGTGCGAGGGCATCGAGACACGACCGCTATCGCTCTACGCGATCGACCGGCCGGCGCCGCCGGGGCTGGTGCTGGGTTTTGCGTCTGTCGGCATCGATGCCATCGAGGCGGGGGTGATAGCGCTTGCGCGCGCACTGGTGCGTGGACTGGTGGAAGCGTAGGTCCCGTGACGACGGCATCGCCAGGTGAATTGCAGGTGCGAAACAGTCATCGTGCAGCGCACCAAAAGAAGAAGCTCCTGCCGACAATCCCCTTCCCACCAAGCACACCGTCGCCACCCTGCCCGAGATCCGGATTCACCCCACATGGCGTTCCCACCCCATTTCGCCAATAATGGTCTAACTGACATTGCCGGACGAGGGCGACCATGCTTTATAGTCCCGATGCAATTCGTACCGTCGCCCTGCTGGGGCACGCGGGGTGCGGCAAGACCTCCCTGGTGGAGGCGCTGCTACACAAGGGAGGTGCGCTGCACATTCCCGGCAGCGTGGAGCGCGGCACCACGGTCTGCGACTTTGATCCGCTGGAGCGCAAGTACCACCACTCGCTCACCACCGCGGTGGCCCACCTGCACTATCGCGACGCCCGCATCTACCTGCTGGACACGCCCGGCTATCCCGATTTCTCCGGCTTGTCGATGAGCGCCCTGGCGGCGGTGGAGACGGCTGCCATCGTCATCAACGCGCAGACCGGCATCGAGATGACGACCCGGCGCATGATGGCCTGGGCGCAGGCGCGCAAGCTGTGCCGGATGATCGTGGTCAACGGCATCGACAAGGAGAAGGTGGACCTGCCCAAGCTGCTGGCCGATATCCAGGAGGCGTTCGGCAAGGAGTGCTTGCCGATCAACCTGCCGGCGGGGCGCGGGGGCGAGGTGGTGGATTGCTTCTTCAACCCGGCGGGCGAGGCGGATTTCCTGTCGGTGGCGTCGGCGCACGAGGCGCTGGTCGATCAGGTGGTGGAGATCGATCCGCAGCTGATGGAGCTGTATCTGGAGCAGGGCGAGCAGATCGCGCCGGAGCAGTTGCATGCGCCGTTCGAGCGGGCGCTGCGCGAGGGCCACCTGGTGCCGATCTGCTTTACCTCGGCGGCCAGCGGGGCTGGTGTCGCGGAGTTGCTCGATGTGTTTGTGCACTTGCTGCCGAACCCGGCCGAGGGCAATCCGCCGTTGTTTTACCGTGATGCGGGCGGGCGCCAGGTAGCGATTCGCGCGGAGCCGGTGCCCGACAAGCATGTGCTGGCGCATGTCTTCAAGATCACGATGGACCCGTATCTGGGCAAGATGGCCGTATTCCGCATCCACCAGGGCACGGTCACGCGCGACAGCCTGTTGTTTATCGGCGATGCGCGCCAGCCGTTCAAGGTGGCGCATCTGCTGATGCTGCAGGGCAAGGAGCGCGTTGAAGTGCCGCAGGCCGGGCCGGGCGATATCTGCGCCGTGGCCAAGATCGACGAGATCGCCTTCGATGCCGTGCTGCACGACGCCAGCGAGGACGGCAACATCCACCTGGCCCCGCTTGACTTCCCCACCCCGATCTACGGCCTGGCGATCGAGCCGGCGCGCCGCGGCAACGAGCAGCGCTTGTCGGAGGTTCTGCAGAAGCTTGGCGCGGAAGACCCCTGCCTGCGCATCGAGCATCCGGCGGGCACCAATGAGACGGTGATGCTTGGCCTGGGCGAGCTGCAACTGCGCTGCGCGCTGGAGCGCCTGACCGGCCAGTACAAGCTGGAGGTGGTGACGCGGCCGCCGAAGATCGCTTATCGCGAAACCATCGGCGGCAAGGCCGAGGGGCATCATCGCCACAAGAAGCAGACGGGCGGTGCTGGCCAGTTCGGCGAGGTGCAGCTGCGCGTGGAGCCGCTGCCGCGCGGCACGGGCTTCGAGTTTGTCGATGCGGTCAAGGGCGGCGCGATTCCGGGCCAGTTCATCCCCGCCGTGGAAAAAGGCATCCGCCAGGTACTGGAGAGCGGGCCGCTGGCGGGCTTTCCGATGCAGGACGTGCGCGTCACCGTGTTCGACGGCAAGAGCCATTCGGTGGATTCGAAGGAGGTGGCGTTCGCGGCGGCAGGGCGCAAGGCCTTTATCGAGGCAGTGCTCAAGGCGCGGCCGAGCGTGCTGGAGCCGATCGTGGATATCGAGGTGACAATGCCCGAGGCGTCAATGGGCGACATCATCAGCGACCTCTCCGCCAAGCGCGGCCAGGTGCGTGGCACGCGCACCGCGGCGGGCAACAGCGTGCTCGTCGCCGGACAGGTGCCGCCGTCGGAGTTGAACGACTATCAATCGCGCCTGAACAGCATCACAGGCGGCCACGGCAACTACACGATCCAGCTCAGTCACTACGAAGCCGTGCCGCCCGCCCAGCAGCAGGTGATGGCGTCGCAGCACAAGGCGCATGGCAACGGCGTGGACTGAGGGGCTGCCGGGCTGCCGCAATGCCGCCATGCCGCCATGCCGGGATGGGCATGGCGATGAAGACTGCCGGGCCTATGCGGAGCAGATCATCGCGCCGGCCTGGCTACCCGGCCTTTTCCCGATATCCGGCCATACCAAGCCCTCGAACTGATCAGGCGGAACCGGCTGGGAATACAAATAGCCCTGGGCAAAATCACAACCCACGGCGACGAGAAAATCGCGTTGCTCCGTCGTCTCCACGCCCTCGGCAATGACCTTCAAACCCAGTTTGTGAGCCAGCATGACCATGGCTTCGCAAAGCGCCTGATTGTCGCCGTCAGAGCCGAGGTTCTGCACGAATGAACGGTCGATCTTGAGGTAATCGATGTCAAAGCGCTTGAGATAGGCCAGGGACGAGTAGCCGGTGCCGAAGTCGTCGATCGAGACGCCGATTCCCGCATCGCGGAAGGTCAGCAGCTTCTTGTTCAGTTCAGCGTCCAGCAGCAGGCCCTCGGTGATTTCAACCACCATGCTCTGCCCCGGCATCCCTTCGCGCATGAGATAGTCGGACCATTGCGCGCAAACCTGGCTGTCTTGCCGAATCTGCATCGGCGACATGTTGACGCTGATCTGGAAAAACGGATGGAAGCGGCCGCGCCATTGACGGGCCTGATGCACGGCCTGCTTGAACACCCAATCCCCGATTGGCACGATGAGCCCCGTGTCTTCGGCCAGGGGAATGAAGTCCAGGGGACTGATCGTGCCGCGCTCGGGGTGCAACCAGCGGATCAGTGCCTCGGCCTTGCGGATTTCCCCGGTGGCCAGGTCAACGATGGGTTGGTAGTAGACCTTGAACTGTCCGCCAGGCAGGGCGGCACGCAGATCGCTTGTGAGGCGCAGGCGTTTTTCTGCCGCTACGCGCAAGTCGGGCGTGAAGTAGCAAAAGCGGTTGCGCCCGGCGTTCTTGGCCGCATACATGGCCTGGTCGGCATTCTTGAAAAGGACGTCCAGTTCGCTGGTGTCGTCGGGGTAAAGCGTGACGCCGACGCTGGCGGAAATAAAAGCCTCGTCCGCGCCGAGCGCGAAGGGCTCGGCCAGCTTGTGGATGATGGCCTTGGCGATGCGTTCAATGCTTTTGGTATCGCCCGTGTTGGGCAGAATGACGGTGAACTCGTCACCGCCCAGGCGCGCGACGATGTCCGATTCGCGCACGCACGAAATGATGCGCCTGGCCGCCTCGATCAGCAGGATGTCGCCTGTGTCGTGTCCCAAGGAGTCATTGACCTCCTTGAAACGATCCAGGTCGATCAGCATCAAGGCCATATGCTGCCGGGAGCGATGCGCGATGCCGGCTTCGTGCTCGAGTCGGCTGTGAAACATCTGGCGATTCGGAAGATGGGTTAGCGCATCGAAATTGGCCTGCTTCCAGATGGTCGCCTCGAACGCCATCCGGTCCGATAGATCGCGGCCCACGGCCAGCACCGAGTTCACCTTGCCCGAGCGGTCAATCTCCGGCGTCAGGCGGATATGGGTGCAATGTTCCTGCCCATCCCTGCTAAGCCATCTCAGCTCCATTTGCCCGCTTTTCCCGCTTGCAATGGTTTCGGCGATCTTCTCCTCGTAGATCAGCGCATTGGCGCCGCCGGGGATTTCCGAGGGCCGCTTGCCGAGCGATTCGGCAAGGCTGCACCCTGCCGAGTTGCAGAAGGCGGGATTGGCGTAGGTGCGGCGCAGGTCTCGGTCGTAGCGGGTAATGGTGTCCGGAGAGTTCTCGATCAACGTTCGCGACTCCTGCTCCCTGGTGACGAGTTCCGCGGTGCGCTCGTCGACGGTCTGCTCCAGGGAGGCGTTGATTTCGTTGATCTTCTGGATCTTTTGCTTGATGGCCCCACTCATTCTTTCAAAACACTGCGCGAGCCAGTCCAGTTCGTCCTTGCCACCGGCATCGGTGCGCGCCAGCGCCTGTGCCTCGGCGCCCGCATCGTTGCCGGTGTCGTGCATCTTTCGCACCAGCTCTTTGAGTGGTGCCGAAATGCTGTGGGAGATGAAATAGGCCAGGAAGATCGAGAGCAGGAAACCCGAGATGCCAACCAGTACGATCTGATTGCGCACGGACTGTGCCTCCGCCATCAGCTTCTTCTCAGGGATGGTGCTGACCACGATCCATGTCGTGCCGGGAATTCCCGTGTACGCGGCCAGGTAGCGCCCCTCGCGCTGGCCCTCGAAGTCGACGAACCCACTGGGCTCCCCGTTTAGCGTGTTGTTCGCGATTTTTCTGATCAGGTCAGGCTCGGCCGTCCCGTCGGTGTTCGTGGATATGCCGTCGGTGCGGACAACCAGCTTGTTGCTGCTGGCATCGAGCACATAGATCTGCGTTCCGCTCCCCAAGGCGACGTCATTGAACATGGTCGAGAAATAGTCGGGGCGAATGACCAGGACCAGGTTGCCGATCTGCCGATTGTTGCTCTTGCCAATGATGGCGCGCACCATCCCCAGGTTTTGCTGTCCGGCGCCGTTGTCGTAACTGCCCCAGTAAGCCCGGCCGTTGCGCTCGGGAGCCTGCTTGACCAGGCGCATGACACCCCGCGTCAGCTGCGCGAACACCTGGGTGTCCATGATCCGGTTGTTCTTGTCGAGCAGATACTTCTGGTTGATGAAGTCAGCCGATCCGTAGTGCTGCAGCAGCAGCCGGGTCATATCCTGGCGCGCCTCGTTCTGCTCCTTTGCGCTGCCGTTGACCACGTTTGTCAGCGCATTTTGAACGCGATCGGACAGGACAAGAAGGCTGCTTTCCGTCTCGACCTGCTCCATGCGCAGCGAGATGTTCTTGGAGACCTGCTTGACCATCTCCTTGGAGAAGATCTGCGCCTTCTCCTTGATCGCGGCGGTGGATTCCACATACGAGATGTAGCCCGAAATCAGTATCGGTATCAGCGACAGCAGGCTGAACGCGGTCATCAGCCGGTAGCGGATTTCGACACGGCGCAGCAGGTCCAGCGAGAGATAGGCGAAGGCGCTTCGCAGCGAACCTGTGATTGAGCTCATTTGTAGTGCATCTTTGCTTCATTCTTGACCGACGCGTCGAGGCGTCTGGCTGCCTGTGCGGGCGTAATCGTCCCGGTCAGCACGTCCTGCATCAATCGATGAAGCTGCTCGATCGAGTTGGAGGGCAGAACCGAATAGTAGGGGCTGGCGGTCACCGGATAGCGGCTGACCATGTTTGTGTAGTCGATCATTCTCTGATCGCTCGCAAGCGTTCCCGCGCCTTGCTTGAATGGGGGGATGTTCTGGCGTTTTCTCTGGAGAATGGAGAACCCCTTGCCGGCAATGAATTCGAGAAAACGCATGGCTGCGGCCTTGTGGGGCGTGTCGCACACCGCAAACCCGGTTTCGCTGCCGATCACAGGCACCACACGCTTGCCGGGCGCGTTCCAGGGCGGAATGAACACGCCAACCTCGAACGGATTGCCGTGCAGCAAATGGCCAGCCGCCCAACTGCCGTGAAAAGCCATCGCGACCTTGCCATCCTTGAACAGCCGTATGCCCTCATCGTAATCCGTCGCCATGAAGGCGTCTTGCACGTAGCCGCGTTGCGGCATCAGCGCAATACTGGCGAAGATATCGGCTACCTCGGGCGTGTTCAGGTCCAGCGTGCCATCGCCGATCTTCTGCTTCCAGGCTGGCTCGCGCGCCACCACGTTGTTGGCAAAGCCAAAGCTGAAGGGGCCGTTGCCGAGCATGTTCGGGAAGCCGCCGCTCCACATGATGGGTGTGAAGCCCGCAAGCTTGAGCTGCTCGCAAACCATCAGGAACTCGTGGAAATTGGTTGGCAGTTCCTTGATCCCAGCCCTCGCGAACAGTGCCTTGTTGTAGTAGATCAGCGTTGTCGCCACGCCGCCGGATATGCCAAATCGCCTGGATTGGCGACTGGTCCAGTCCCCCTTGAGCGGGCTGAGCATGTTGTTCCATGCCGATGTGGTGCTCACGTCTGCCAGGATGCCCTGATCGGCCAATTCAGCCGCATAGGCGTTCGGGTTGACACTCACCAGATCCGGCAAGTTGCCAGAGGCGATCCGGGGCTTGATGTTCTCCTCGACCGAATTGCCGATCATGAACTGCACATCCACGCGGACATCTGGATTGAGCTTGCTGAATTCGGCAGCAATCTGGAGCATCTCCTCTGGCCAGTCTGGCGCCCATATCAACGCGGTGATGGAAGTCCTGGCGGGCACGGCGGCGCCTGGCGAAGCGTTGTCTTGCTGCTGGCAACCGGACAAGAACAATAAAAGAAGGCTGACCAGGCCCGTTAGCAGGGAGGCAAACCCAATGCGTCGCGCCTGGTGATTCACTTTGCGGATTCGGGATGGATTAGCCGCGCTTCGGCAGGCACTTTTGCCGTGCCGGGAAGCGAACCGTTGGCGCTTGCATCGCGAAAGAACCGATGGCGCGGCATGGTGGCGTCCGGGCCGCGATAGCTACGCGTGAATGCGCAGCCAACCCGCATCGGGCAACGCTTACGACGGCTGGAATGCGTAGGTTTGGCCATGACAGCAGATCGGGCGAATTGAGGGGGGCAGTGCCTACACTGTATATCGACAACGAGTGCAAATACTTTACCGGGGCAAACCCGAATCTCCCCGCCATGACCAGTCGCTGCCGGCATCGCCGGCGTCAGCATCATAGCCGATTGACCGCCGCTGATCGGTGTGCTCCCACCGTCTCTTTCAGCGAGGCTGGGCGGCAAAATCCTATCCTTTAACAGGGTGCGCCGTGTGCGCCGTCTCATGGCGCATCCATTGGCTGAACGCAAGGATGCGAGGATCCTGGCTGCTGCGCGCCGGATAGACGAGATGATAGGCATACGCCGGCGCGATGCTCACGCCAATCTCGAATAGCCGCACCAGGCGGCCCTGGGCCAGGTCATTGGCAATCATGGGCAGTTCCACGAGGCCAATGGCAGCGCCGTCGATCACGGCCTGCACGACATGGCTCGAATCGGCAAAGGCGACGCATCGGCTGTCGTCGAAATCGTCAATGCCGGCGGCGGCCATCCACATGCGCCAGTCGGGCCAGGCCATGCCGTCCACCGGGCAGTCGACATAGCACAGCGTGTGGCCAAGCAAGTCCCGCGGTGTTTGCAGCCGGGCACCGGCTTCGCGCAGTTTCGGGCTGCAGATCGGGACGACAACCGTGTCGAACAACCGGTCCGAGCACGTGTCTTCGTAGTGCCCCGCGCCAAAGCGGATCGCGATATCCACGTCGTCCGCGTCGAAGTCCCGTACCTGATCGGAAATATCGAATGTGAGTTCGAGCGTCGGGTTGGCGGCCCTGAACCGCGCAAGCCGTGGCAGCAGCCAGTTGGTGGCGAACATCGCACCTAGCGAGATGCGCAGATGCGCCGGGCCCCGCGCCATTCTCCGGGCCCGGCTGGTGGCCCGCTGCAAGGTGTCGAGCGCGTCGGCGGCCGCCTCGAACAGGACGGCGCCGGCTGGCGTGAGCTGGATGCTGCGGCTGGTGCGCGCGAACAGCGTGATGCCCAGCTGGTCCTCGATCTCCTTGATCTGGTAGCTGACGGCCGCTGGCGTCAACCCCACCTCCTGCGCCGCGCGCGTGAAGTTCAAGTGCCGCCCGGCTGCCTCGAAGGTCCTCAGTGCGCGTGTGCCCGGCAGCATTCGCTTCATCGATCTTCAAGCCATTTTTAATGATCCGGCAAGAAATACTCGTTTCTCAAAGCGCGGTCAATAGCAGATAGTTGCGGCCAACCCTGCACATGCAGGCGGGACGCGGCTTTCGCCAAGCCCATTGCATGCCACTACCGGAGTCACAGCGACCCATGTCAGCCAGCCAGTCTTCCTTTATCGTTCACCGCAACGGCCTGCCGGCAACGCTCGCCGGGTTGGCACCCCTTGCCTTTGCGGGCTATGCGCATTTCACCGCGATGCAGGTGCGCGGGGGCCGGGCCCGTGGGCTGGACCTCCATCTCGAGCGGCTCAGGGTTGCCTCGATGGCGTTGTTCGGCCGCGCCTTGCCCGACGATCAGGTGCGTGCCTATCTGCGCGCGGCGCTGGCATGCGCGCCGGCGGACGTCTCGCTGGTGGCCACCGTGTACTCGCCGGCGGGTGAGTTCACCGTGGCCGGTGCGGATGTCGAGCCTGAAGTGCTGGTGCGTACCGGGCCGCCCGCGTCCGGCCCACAGGGGCCGTTGGGGTTGGCCGCTGTCCCTCACGAGCGGGTGCTCCCCGCCCTGAAGCACGTTGGCGAAGTGGCCAAGACGTATTTCCTCCGCCAGTCCGTGGGCAAAGGCTTCGACGACGCCGCTTTCGTCGATGCTCGGGGGCGGCTTAGCGAGGGGACCATCTGGAACCTGCTCTTTTGGGACGCAGACGCGGAAACGGTGGTGTGGCCCGAGGCCGAGATGCTGGCAGGCACGACCATGGGTATCGTCCGCCGGCAACTGGATCGCCTCCGTGTGCATCAGCGCGTCCAGCCGGTGACGCTTGCGGACCTGCCTGGCCTGGCCGGGGCAGCGGTGATGAACTCCTGGACGCCGGGGGTGGCGGTGAACCGGATCGGTTCCGCGCCCATGCCTGCGGCGCCGGGCTTCCTGGCACTGCTTCACCGGGCTTATCAGATGGAGGAACCCGTCTCGCCGTGAGCGCAGGCGGCGGTGGCGTTGCACGTGCCGGCCATCGCGCTGTATGCGCTGTATGCGCTGAACAGCCTGGACAACCTGCCCCCAGGTCATTGACCCCGCCAAGGCAAGGCCGCAGAGCCACATGAGGGGCCGCCGCGATGTTGAAACACGCATTGGATTGCCCCCTGTCCGGCATGGCGCCGCGCGTCCGAGCGCTACGCCGCTTCCTGCTGGAGCGCTGCCGCAAAGCTTGAGCGCCCTGCCCTGGCCGCGCCTGCCGAATGCTCACCCCGCAGCGGTCTCCAGCGCCGCTTCATATTGTCCCAGGCTGGCCAGGCCATTGAGCCGTGAGCGCTGCAGCAGGGCCCGTTGCGCTTGCGCCGCGTTGGCGGCCTCGCCGCGCCAGGCCAGCAGGGGCGGCTCCTGCAAGGCGCGCCCGTAGGAGAACGACAGCCGCCAGGGCAACGGGGCGAGCCGGTTCATGGCATCGAGATTGGCGGTGGCCTCAGTGGGCGTTTGGCCGCCGGACAGGAAGAAGATGCCCGGCACCGCCGCGGGCACCGTGCGCTTGAGCACCTGCACGGTCTGCATGGCAACCTCGGCCGGCGCCGCGTGCCCGGCGTCCTTGCCGGGGAGCACCATGCTGGGTTTCAGCAGCATGTGTTCGAGCACTACCGCATGCCGGTGCAAGGCGTGAAAGACGTCATGCAGCACCGCCTCGGTGACCTCGGCGCAACGCGCCATGGAATGCGCGCCATCCATCAGCACCTCAGGCTCGACGATAGGCACCACGCCCATCTCCTGGCAGATCGCGGCATAGCGCGCCAGCGCCTGCGCATTGGCCTGGATGGCAAGCCGGCCGGGCAGTTCGCCGGACACGTTGTACACCGCGCGCCACTTGGCGAAGCGTGCACCTTGCTGGCGATAGGCGGCAAGCCGCTTGGCCAGCCCGTCGAGGCCCTCGGTGATCTCGTCGCCGGGAGCGTGGGCGAGCGCGAGCTTGCCCTTGTCCACCTTGATGCCGGGCACAATGCCATGGCGCGCGGCGAGCGCTGGCAGCGGCGTGCCATCGTCGGCGCACTGGCCCAGCGTTTCCTCGTACAGGATCACGCCGCTGATGCATTCACCAAGACCTGGTGTCGACAGGAGCAGGTTGCGCCACGCCCGGCGACTTTCCTCGCTCGATGCCACGCCGATGCGTTCGAACCGCTTGGCGATCGTCGCCCCGCTCTCGTCGGCGGCCAGCAGTCCTTTGCCTGCTTGAACCAGGGCATCCACGGTGGCTTGCAGTTCGCTTCGTGTGTCCATGATGCGGCTCCGTGAATGTGGTATGGGAACAAGCATTGACGCATAAGCGCGATCGCGCAAGCGAGCCGGGGCGCGTCGCCAGCGCTGATGGTGGCCGACCGAACACTTCGCGCAGCTTGCCCTTGGCCTGCTGGACACTAGAGCGCGGCGCGCAGGGCGTAGTCAGGCCCGAGGCATCTGCGCCGCCTTGGTCAGCACGCAAACGGGCACCGGGTCATCGCGGCCTCGCAGGTGTGCTGCAAGCTGCGGCAGGCCTGCGGCCGAAACGCCGGCTTGCTGGAAGACCTGTTCCGAGACGATCGCCTCGCAAGCCATCTCCTTTGTCAACTGCTCGAGTCTCGAGGCCACATTCAACGGGTCACCAATTGCCGTAAACGTAACGTGGTCGCGGAAACCAATCTCGCCCATGACGGCCCGGCCGCAATGCAATCCGATGCCAAAGCGGATTGGCGTGTGCAACTGCTGCTTGAGCGCAGCGTTGAGTTCCTCAATATTGGCTGCAACCAGCGGCACTGCGCCAAGCGCCTGGCGGCAGGCCTCGGCCGGCTCGCAGCGCAAGCCAAAGATCGCGAGCACCGCATCTCCCAGGAACTGGTTTGGCAGACCGCCCGCCTGAACCACCGCGGCGCAGACCGCACTGAGGAAGCGGCTGACCATGAACAGGCTGTCGTACGGCAATTGTGCCGCCGCAAGCTTTGTGGAATCCCGCATATCCACGAACATGAATGCCGCGAACCGCTCTTGCGGCATGACGTCCCGCTGGCGCCGCTGCAGGAAGGCTGCCGATGCGGCCGGCGGCACCAGTGGCCACACGCGCAGATCATGGGTCGGCCGCAACTGGCACGCGAGGCGCACTGTCCGCGAATCCGCTCCCAGCCGCTCCAGAACGCGCCGCTCCGCCTCCGCCGGCGCGGGCAGCGGCACGGCACTGAGCACACGCACCCGGCACAGCGTGCATCGGGCACGGCCACCGCAGGTGCTGGCATGGGGCACCCCGGCCATGCGGCTAGCCTCCAGCACCGAGAATCCGAGCGGCGCGAATACCTTTCGCCCGTCCGGATACTGAACGCAGAGCCGCCCGGCCCGGCGCTCCCGCACCGTGCGCACCAGCCGCGCTGCGAGCACCAGCAGCAGCGCACCACCATCGAAGAGCAAAAAGTCGTTGCGCAACTCGGCGAGCCAGAGGTTTTGCAGCCCCGTTCCGATGATCGTGGTCCGGGTCGCCGCGGCGCGCCAGACGGGGTCCTGCGCGAGCGCGATCACTTCCCGTCCGCCCTGCAAGAAGCCGAGCAGCGCGAGCACCGGGACCAGCACGGCGACGCTCAGCAGCACGCTGCGCCACGCCCCGAACCATGGTTTCAAGCGCAACCAGAACCAGATGCCGTAACACCCATGCAGCCAGGCCACCACCAATAGCATCAGCTGCACGCGGCCGAAAAACGGTGAATCGATCCAGAACGCGTACAGCAACTGTGCGTAACCTTTGTTGAGGCCGAACTCGGCAAAGGCGACCCGTGTATTCACGACATGGTTGACTAGCAGCGGCGGTATGCACAAGCCGAGGACGAGTTGCGCTACCTCACCCGGGGTCCAGTGCAACGAGCGCCGTTCGTACAGAGCCCACAGACCCAGGAAGACATGCGCCACCAGCGCGCTGTACAAGAGGGCCGTTCCAAGCCATCCCTGCCAGATGAACTTCTGCACGAGCAGGCCACGCTCCAGCCAGGCCAGCGAGATATTCCCCAGCGAGTGGTTCAGGAGGTGCGTGCCCACATAGGTAAACAGCACCAGTCCGGTAGTCAGACGGACCGATCGCACACCCGCCGGCCGCCACCTTTGAAGATAGGGAACGCGTGACATGCTCTGCCCTCCACGGCTCTCGATGCGCCAGCGCTTGCCACCAGGCGCCTGCACTGCCGAGCGCACGCTGGGTTGGCATCACTGCCAATCGGTAGTGTGCAGCCGCCTGAGGGCCTTGGCAATTTCCGGGCTCTGGCGCGATACGGGCGGGCCGCGGCCCCGCCCTTTCCATTCAAGCCGCCCGTGGATCTGGCAGCGTCTTAGCTGTGCGCGCCGTCGGTGAACGGATCGCGCCGATCCGTGATTCTTGCGCCGTCGGAATACACGTCGAACTTGCCGGCTTTCGCGCCATCCGTGTAGGGATCGCGCGGCCCGACGATATGGGTGCTGCTGTCAGAAGTCGGGGGGGTGCTGGACGACTGCGCCAGGGCAGCGAAGGAAGTCAATGCCGCGACAGCGGCCGAAATCAGGATTTTCATGACGAGCTCCAAATACAGTAGAGATAGCTTCCAAAGCGCGTCTCCGTGAAGGCTACGCCTGGGCACGTAACGCGCTTCCGGTTTCCGGGGGTATCGATCCATCCCGAGAACTGGTTCGCCGTGCATTTGTAGAACCGCGCAGCCACCCGTTTTATTCCCGCACAGGCTATGGATGCGGCCAGCGGCCAAGGGAAATGCCTGCGCCCGGGTTCATGTTCCTTTGTCCTCTTGCCGCTGATGCCGCTGATGTCGCTGATGTCGCTGATGTCGCGGATGCGTTTTTCCTGCGAAGGAAATTGGGGAATAAGCAGACCGGTCCCGCGGTTTACCCGTGCAGAGCGTATTGCTGCGCAGTCGTGTCGACCGCGGGCATGGCTCGCTCGCACAACCAAGGAGTACTGCCATGAAATCGAATTCACTGAACCGGCCTTTCGTGTTGCCCATGCGCGGCTCGCTCATCGTGAGCGCGGCGTTGATGGCAACGTCCGTTAGTGTCTATGCGCAAATGCCGCCGGCACCGGCCACGCATCCAATCACGCGTGCGCAAGTGCGACATGAACTCGAGGAATTGGAGTCGGTCGGCTACAACCCTTCCCAAGGCGACAATGGTGACTATCCCGCCGACATTCAAGCAGCGGAACAAAGGCTGGAAGCCAAACATCAAGCGCAAAGGAATGCGCTGATGGGTGGAAACCAGGCAGCACAGGCCGGTGACAGCCAGACCGCACAGACGAAGCCCACCCCTTGATTACGGGCGCAGGCGGCACACCGGTCACATGATCGGCACTTGCCATGCGAAATCCACACAGGATCCATTTCAGGCGGCGGTTCCGGGAATAAAAATGGCATGCCGGCGGTCTTGCTGTTAACGCACTGCCGGGCACGGATTGCGGTTACAGCAGAAACTTCACAATGGCCGATCCAGACACCGCGCAGCGCTTCGAGACGCTCTTATTGCCGCATATGAACTCGGCCTTCAATGTTGCGCGATGGCTCACGCACAACGACCAGGATGCCCAGGACGTGGTGCAGGAGGCGTACCTGCGCGCGTTCCGGTTCTTTGGCGGATTCCACGGCGAGGATGCCCGTGCATGGCTGTTGAGCATTGTGCGTAACACCTTCTACACCTGGCATCAGCAAAACCGGGGGCATGCAGCCCAAACCATGATGTTCGAAGAAGACATGGATAGCCTTGAGACGAGTGTCGCCGACCATGACGACAGTCCTGAAGCGATGCTGATACGCAGCCAGAACCAGAAGCGGGTGCACAAGGCGCTGCGGGGCTTGCGGCTGGAATACCGGGAGGTTGTCGTGCTGCGGGAGCTGGAGGATTTGTCGTACAAGGAAATCGCCGCCATCGTGGGCATCCCGATCGGCACGGTGATGTCTCGCCTGGGCCGAGGCCGCCAGCAACTCGCGGCGCTGCTCGCCCCGACGGATCAGGAGGCGTGATGGATCACAAGCAAGCGTTTGAATTGCTGCCGGGCTATCTCGACCAGGAGTTGAGCCTGTCCGATGCGCTCGAGTTCGAGCGCCATCTTGCTGACTGCGAGCAGTGCCAACAGGTCTATGCACAACACCGCCTGGTGAGTGCGCAACTGCGCCAGGCGGATTTGCGCGTGGCGGCGCCGCAGGCACTGGTGAAACGCATCAAGGCTGCGCTGCCGGCGCGCCGCCCGCTCTGGCAGCGGCTGGGTGAGCGATTTGGTCAGTGGCGTGGCGGTGGGTCGCTGGCCTGGGCGCCGGCTGGCGCGATGCTGATGAGCGTGGTCGCGTTGACCTGGAGCGTGGGGCTGTACCTCTCGGTGCCGTCGAGCCAGACGCGCCTGACCCAGGAACTCGTGGATAACCATATTCGCTCGCTGCAGGTCAATCACCTCTCCGATGTGATTTCAACCGACCGGCATACGGTCAAGCCGTGGTTTGACGGCAAGCTGGACTTCGCGCCGCCTGTGGTCGATCTTGTGCAGCAGGGGTATCCGCTGGTCGGCGGCCGGCTGGATTACCTGAACGGGCGGGCGGTGGCCGTGATGGTCTATCGCTACAAGCTGCACCCGATCAATCTTTATGTGTGGCCGGGCAACGACGCGGGCGCCACGCCTCGCCTATACGCGCAGCAGGGCTATCACCTCGCCCACTGGAGTGCCGCGGGGATGAATTACTGGGCGATTACCGATGCCGGCGAAGCTGAACTCAATGGCTTCATCACGGACCTGCGTGCGCACCCGGCTTCCTAGCCGCCGCAGCGCGGTACACATCGCGGAATAAAACGGATGGCCCGGCGGTTTACCTGGTGAATCCAATCGGGAGGTCCGCCGGATGGTCCGGCGGCCCACCTCTCGAACTTTCCTTGTGAGGGCAATATGTCGTCAGATCTTCCGTCCAACCCGTCGCGCCGCGGCGCATTGAAGTGTCTCGCTTTCGGTGGCGCGGGCACCGTCTTTGTCCTGGCAGGCGGCGTTCTCGCGCCCGTGGAACTGGGCCTTGCCGCCTCCGGGAAAGGCCCGTCATCTGCCGCGGGCGTCCCGCTTTTCCTGCAGATCAGCGACACGCATATTGGCTTCAACAAGGAAGCCAATCCCGACGTCGCGGGCACGCTCAGGCAGACCATTGACTTCGTCAATGCCATGCCGGTCAAGCCGGCGCTGACGATCCACACGGGCGACATTACGCATCTTTCCAAGGCCGAAGAGTTCGACCGCGCGGCCCAATTGATGTCGGGGCTGAATATCACCGAGTTGCATACCGTGCCCGGCGAGCATGACGTGACCGACGGGCCTGGAACGGAATACTTCAACCGCTTCGGTCAAGCCTCCGGCAACAAGGGCTACTACAGCTTCGACCACAGCGGCGTCCACTTTATCGGCCTGGTCAACGTGATGCATTTCAAGCCAAACGGTTTGGGCGGCCTGGGCGACGACCAACTCGCCTGGCTGAAAGCCGATCTGAAGGGCCGCTCGTCCAGCACGCCGATCGTCGTCTTTGCACACATGCCAATGTGGACGATCTACCAACCATGGGGTTGGGGCACCGGCGACGCCGGCGAGGCGATGCGCTATCTGACGCGCTTCGGCTCGGTCACGGTCTTGAACGGCCATATCCACCAGATCGTGTCGAAGGTGGAAGGCAATATCACCTTCCATACGGCGCGCTCGACGGCCTATCCACAACCGACGGCCGGCAATGGGCCCGGTCCCATGCCGCTGACGGTGCCGGGCGATCAGCTTCCCAGGATGCTTGGCGTGACCAGCATCAAGATCATGGGCCACCCGCTCGCAGCGACACTCGCCGACACCACGCTCGCCTGAATTTCCAGGCACCGCCAACCAACCAGGACCCAGATCATGCTAACAACCATCCTTCGCCGCGCCTTCGTCGTCCCCCTCGGAGCCGGGATACTCATGGCAGCATTGGCTTGCGAGTTCTCCTTCGCGCAAGCGCAGGAGAACCACGTCGTCGTTGTGAAGAATTTCATGTTCTCGCCGATGTCGCTCACGATCAAAGCTGGCTCGACCGTGACCTGGAAGAACCTCGATGGCGAACCGCACACGGTTGTCAACGACGCCGGCCTGTTCCGCTCCAGCGCGCTCGATCAGAACGACACCTACAAGTTCAAGTTCGACAAGCCGGGGGTCTACAAGATCTTCTGCGGCATACATCCAAATATGATGGCGACCATCACCGTCCAGTAGGGGCCGACGAACCCGCCGTCCAGCCTGCGCTCGCCGCCCGCCGAATGGCCGGTGAGCGCAGGCGGCCATCCGGCGCGTTGCGCTCGCGCTTGGCGATCGGCGCTTGCGTGGCCATGGCGAACGTTGTCCACGTGAAACAAATGTAAGCTTATGTAAGTGCCGCGCGCCGCGGCCCTGTTTTGATAACAGAAGCGCCCTTGCGCTTTGCTACCATCGCGCTCTTTCCGCCAGCGCCCCGCCACCGTGATTCGCCGATATGCATCGTTGTTTTGTGAGCATTGCGCACGGTGGCTCGCCCGCGTCCGACCGCTGGCCGCCGCCGGCAGCACCATCACCAGGCTAGTGCTCGACAGCGCGCTGCGCCGCCTGCGCCACCCGACGCGACGCGGCGTCGCGCTGACGCTCGCCGCATTGCCGGCGCTCTTCGTGTTGTACGTGCTTGCGCTCGTGCCGTCTACGCCGGGCATCGGCGACATCCGCAAAGCCCGCGTTGATCGGCCAGCGTGGATCGTGTCGGCCGACGGCAAGCTGCTTGATACGTTCAAACCGGTCAATCGCGAGTGGGTGTCGCTCAGGCAGGTCTCGCCGCACATGGTGGCTGCATTGATCGCGACCGAAGACCGCCGCTTCTACGAGCATCATGGCATCGACTGGAAGCGTACCGCGTCGGCCGCGCTGCATACGTTCTCCGGCGACCGGCAAGGTGGATCGACGATCACGCAGCAGCTCGCGCGCAACTTGTATCCCGATGAAATCGGCCGCGCGCCGACCCTCACGCGCAAGCTCAGGGAAGCGATCACGGCATTCAAGATCGAAGCCGTGTACAGCAAGGATCAGATCCTGGAGACGTACCTGAACACGGTGCCGTTCCTGTACAACGCCTACGGCGTGGAAATGGCCGCGCGCACCTACTTCGGCAAATCGGCCAGTCAGCTCGACATTCTCGACAGCGCGACGCTCGTCGGCATGCTGAAGGCCAACAGCACCTACAACCCTGTGCTCAATCCCGAACGCGCATTGCAGCGGCGAAACACGGTGCTCGGGCAGATGAACAAATACGGGAAGCTCAAGCCCGATGCCTACGCCGCATTGAAGCGACAACCGCTCAACGTCGATTTCGAGTTGCAGACCGCGCAACCGGGCGCCGCGCCGCATTTTTCGGCGCAATTGCGCAAGTGGCTGATCGCGTGGGCTGATCGCAACGGCTACAACATCTATGCCGACGGGCTGGTCGTGCGCACGACCATCGATTCGCGTCTGCAGGCAATGGCGACGCAGGCGTTGGATTGGCAGACGAACCAGTTGCAGTGGATCGCGAACGGCGCATGGAACGAACGCACGGGCTGCTGGCCAGGCAACGACCTGTTCCGCACCTTCATCCGGCAGTCGCCCGACTACCGCGCCGCGCGCGATGCGGGTCAATCGGATGAGGCCGCGCTCAGCAAGCTCGGCGCGAACCCCACGTTCGTGCGCGCGCTCTGCCGGAGCAAGACGCAGATCCAGGCGGGTTTTGTCGCGATCGATCCACGCAACGGCGATATCAAGGCATGGGTCGGCAGCCGCGATTTCCGTGACGAACCGTTCGATCACGTGCAGCAGGCCCGGCGTCAGCCGGGCTCGACGTTCAAGCCGTTCGTCTACGGCGCGGCCTTCGCGGACGGTGCGCGGCCAAGCGATACGATCGTAGACCGTAACGTGGCCATTGCGCTGTCCGGGGATGCGATCTGGCGGCCTACCGACGCGGAACCGCCCACCGGCCGGCCGATGACGCTGCGCGACGCGCTAGTGTATTCGCGCAACCGCGTCACCGCTCAGCTCATGCAAAAGGAACGCCCCGAGAAGGTCGCACGGCTCGCGCGCGCAATGGGGGTGCGCGCGAGTCCGCTCGAAGCGGTGCCTATATCGAACCGCGCATGGTCACGCGCATCGAGGATCACGACGGCAAGGTGCTGGCCGAATTCCCGAGCGCACCGCCGGAACAGGCGCTGCCCGCCGGCGCGGCGCAAACGCTCGTGGACGTGATGCGCGACGTCGTTAGCCGGGGCACCGGCGCGGCGATCCGGGCGCGCTTCGGGATTCGCGCCGACGTGGCCGGCAAGACGGGCACGACGCAGGACAACACGGATAGCTGGTTCATCCTGATGCATCCGCAACTGGTGGCGGGCGCGTGGGTGGGTTTCGACGATGGACGCGTGACGCTCGGCAACTACTGGGGCGAAGGCGCGCACAGCGCCCTACCGATGGTGGGCGCGTTCTACGACATGGCGCTGCGCGCGCGGGTGATCGACCCGGATGCGCGGCTCGGCCCCGAAACCCGGCCTCCTCGCCCGGTCCATGAGCGGCGGCGTCGACACTTCCTCTTCTGGACGTTCTGACGTCGCCGCTGGCGCACGCGCGGCGCCCTACATCATCCGGTGCGCGAAATGCCCGCGCCGGGCTTGCGCCATGAGCGCGGTGAACTGCTCGGTGCTCATGTGCACCAGTTCCTCATGGTCGCCAGCTTCAAAGTAGACATCGGGATGCGCCAGCAGGCTGTCGTCGAGCCAGGTCAGCGTGCCGTACGCCATGCCGACTGGCGGGAGCGCGCCGATGTCGCAATCCCTGAACACTTCTCGCACACCATCCCCATGCGCCAGCGACAGCTTGCGGCCGGTTTGCTTGCAGATATCCAGCAGTTTCAGCTGGTGGCTGGAAGGGATCACCGCTGCCAGGTAGCCTCGGTTGTCCTCCAGCAAGACAGTTCGGGCGCGCCGGTCTGCGGGAACATACGCAGCCTGCGCAGTTGCGGGGCCGCCTGGGCGGCGAACGGTTTCAAACCGGCTCTGCTTCTTGCTCAGGCATCTAGCCAGCGTGGTAGCCATGGTCATGATTGCAACCTCCGAGCGCTGATCGCTGCAGTTGCTTACGTATCGGAACTATAGGTCAAGCACCGGGCAACAATCGGTGGAGCTAACCCCGGCACGGTTGCGGGTAAGCAATAGCGATGCGCTATTGAGGCAATTGCAAACCTCTCATTTGGTTGGCGAGCGCTTTCAACTATATTTTGTGTGCGGCAGGCCTGCCGATGCAGGTCCCGAGTGGCAGCATTGACGCGGAACTACTAGAACTCACATTAGAACTCACGTTTGGTACGCCTCCGAAGGAGAGAGCATGTCTAACGAAAAGTGCCCCTTCAACCACGCCGCCGGTGACGGCACCACCAACCGGGACTGGTGGCCGAATCAGTTGCGGCTAGAGTTCCTCAGCCAGCACTCCGACAAGTCCAATCCATTGGACAAAAGCTTTAACTATGCCGAGGCGTTCAAGAGCCTCGACCTCGCTGCAGTCAAGAAGGACCTCGCGGCGCTGATGACTGACTCGCAGGACTGGTGGCCGGCGGACTTCGGCCATTACGGTGGTCTGTTTGTCCGCATGGCCTGGCACAGCGCCGGCACGTACCGTATCGGCGACGGCCGTGGCGGTGGCGGGCGGGGCCAGCAGCGTTTCGCACCGCTCAACAGCTGGCCGGACAATGTCAACCTGGACAAGGCTCGCCGGCTGCTCTGGCCCATCAAGCAGAAATATGGCCAGAAGATTTCCTGGGGCGACCTGATGATCCTCGCCGGTAACGTTGCCCTCGAAACCATGGGCTTCAAGACATTCGGCTTTGGCGGCGGCCGTGAAGACACCTGGGAACCGGACCAGGACGTCTATTGGGGGAATGAAAAGACCTGGCTGGGCGGCGACGTCCGCTACGGCAAGGGCGGCAGCGAGGGGGGGATCACCGACCCCGGCCGCAACCTCGAGAATCCCCTGGGTGCCGTGCAGATGGGCCTGATCTACGTGAACCCGGAAGGCCCCGATGGCAATCCGGACCCACTCGCCGCGGCGTACGACATCCGGGATACGTTCGGCCGCATGGCCATGGACGATGAGGAGACCGTCGCGCTGATTGCCGGCGGCCACACCTTCGGCAAGACGCACGGTGCCGGTCCCGCCGATCACGTAGGCCCCGCGCCCGAAGCCGCCGCCCTTGAAAACCAGGGTCTGGGATGGAAGAGCAGCTTCGGCACAGGCAAGGGCACGGATTCGATCTCCAGCGGCCTGGAAGTCACCTGGACGACCGCGCCGACGAAGTGGGACAGTGGCTTCTTCGAAAACCTGTTCGGCTATGAGTACGAGCTGACCAAGAGCCCTGCAGGCGCCAACCAGTGGGTGGCCAAGAATGCCGGCGAAACGGTTCCGCACGCTTACGATCCGTCGAAGAAGCTCAAGCCGACGATGCTGACCACGGACCTGTCGCTGCGCTTCGACCCCATCTACGAGAAGATCTCGCGGCGCTTCATGGCGAACCCCGAGGAATTCGCCGATGCATTCGCCCGTGCCTGGTTCAAGCTGACCCACCGGGACATGGGACCGCGCGCCCGCTACCTCGGCCCGGAAGTCCCGGCCGAAGAGTTGCTCTGGCAAGACCCCATTCCGGCGCTGGACCATCCGCTGGTCAATGACCAGGACGTGGCGGCGCTCAAGCAGAAGATCCTGGCGTCGGGGCTGTCGGTCTCGGAGCTGGTGAAGACGGCCTGGGCATCGGCATCGACGTTCCGCGGCTCGGACAAGCGCGGCGGCGCCAACGGCGCACGCATTCGCCTGGCGCCGCAGAAGGACTGGGCGGCCAATGAGCCGGATCAGCTGGGCAAGCTGCTGACGACCCTGGAAGGTATCCAGGGCGAGTTCAACGGTGCCCAGTCGGGTGGCAAGAAGATCTCGATGGCCGATCTGATCGTGCTGGCGGGCGGCGCCGGCATCGAGAAGGCAGCGGAGAAGGCCGGGCGGAAGCTGACCGTACCCTTCTCGCCGGGCCGCATGGACGCTTCGCAGGAAAAAACCGACGTGCAATCGGTTGGCGCCCTTGAACCGACGGCCGATGCCTTTCGCAACTACCTCGACCCGAGGGTTCGCGTTCCGGCAGAAGCGATGATGCTGGACAAGGCGCAGTTGCTGACGCTGACCGCGCCCGAAATGACTGTGTTGATCGGCGGCCTGCGCGTGCTGAACGTCCACACAGGGAAAGATGCGCACGGCGTCTTCACCGACCGCCCGGAAACGCTGACCAACGACTTCTTCCGCAACCTGCTCGACATGGGCGTGGAATGGAAAGCGCTCAGCCAGGATGTGTTCGAGGGACGCGACCGCAAGACGGGGCAGGTCAAATGGACCGGATCGCGCGTGGATCTGGTGTTCGGCTCACACTCTCAGCTCCGGGCCCTGAGCGAGGTCTACGCAAGCGAGGACGGCGCGGATAAGTTCGTCACGGACTTCGTCGCTGCCTGGGTCAAGGTGATGAACCTCGACCGCTTCGATCTGCGCACATAGGCATACATCAGCGTAAAGCAAGGGGAAAACAAGGGCGCCGGACCACGTTCGGCGCCCTTCCGGGCCGGTTGGTCGTGGTAGAGTCGATCATCATTCTCTATCGCGCAGCCTTATGGAGCCACCCGTTGAACGTGGGCCCGCCGATTCATCAGACCATCAACAGAGCATGGAAAGCGCCGCCGATGCGCACGATGCGACCATGCGGACTCCGGCGATTGCTCCAGCGCATACCGCTCTGGTGGTCATGCATTATCAGACCGACATCCTGGCGTTATTTCCATCGGTCGCGCCCACTTTGCTCTCCAACACGCGCAAGCTGTGTGACGCCGCGCGGACCAAGGGCGTCAGCGTCTATTTCGCCAAGATCCACTTTGGTCCAGGCTATCCGGAAGTCAGTCCGTTGAACAGGAACGGGCAGGGAATCAAGCAACTTGGTCTTTTCGTCGACGACCAGATCTCGCCGGAACTCGGCCAACAGGCCACGGAACCGCTCATCATCGCGCATCGCGCCAGCGTGTTCTTTGGTACCGACCTGCAGGTGCGGCTTTCCGCGCAGGGCATCGATACCCTGCTCATGGTGGGCATTGCCTCGACCGGTGTGGTGCTGTCGTCGGTCGCGTATGCGAGCGATGCGGACTTCCGTTTATTCACGGTCAAGGATTGCTGCTACGACCCGGATCAGGTCGTGCACGATCATCTTTTTTCAACGGCGTTCGACTCGCGCACAACGGTGCTCTCGCTCGCTGATGCCTTGCGGTTGCTTGCCTAGCATTTGCCCGGATTTCAACGGTTTGGGGAGCACAGCAGTCGCTTCACCGCACGTCGTACGGCTTGCTCAATGGCCGGTTGCGGCTGCGGATTCAACCGGTCTCGGTGGGATGCCCGCCGCCAAAGCGTGGTGGTCTCGGACCTACCCGTGGCCGTCATGCGGATCTCTGCGATGGCGGCGTCCGCTATCAAGGACCAGCCGCCATCGCCGGTCAGATTACGCCCGTTCCGCGCAGCGCAGCGAGATCGCGCGGCGTCAGCCCCAGTCCGCCGTAGACCTCCTCGTTATGCTCGCCCACCGCCGGCCCGGTGCGCGGGACGGCGGGGGTGTGTCCCGAGAAGCGCGGCACGGCGCACGGCGCGGGCACGGAGCCGAGTTCCGGGTCGGGCAGGCGCACGATGGCCGCGCGCGCCTGGAAATGCGGATCGCGCACGATGTCTTCGATCGTAAATATCTTGCTGAATGGAATCTCCTGCGCCTCCAGCGCCGCTGCCACCGCGTCGTAGCTGTGCTCACCGAACCAGGCGACGATGACAGCGTCGAGCGCGTCCAGATTCGCCACGCGCGCCGGGTTGGTCCCGAAGCGCGGATCGTCGGCCAGTTCCGGCCGGCCGATCGCCCTGCACAGGCGTCGGAAGATCGGGTTGGACGACGCGACCATCGACACCCATTCGCCGTCGCGCGTGGCGTACATGTTCGATGGCGCGGTGTATGTCGCCCGATTGCCGGCGCGCTTGCGCACCTGCCCAAGTTGCTCGTATTCGACCGCAAGCGGTTCCAGCAGGCGGAAGAGCGCCTCGGTGGCGGACAAGTCGATATCACGGCCCGGTGCGTCAGGCGACAACCGCCGCTCCGCCGCAGCGGTGGCGATGGCAAAGGCGCCGAACAGTCCCGCCACCACGTCGCCGGTCGGGTAGTTCATGTGCAGCGGCGGCCCGTCGATCTCACCGGCAAGGTTGGTGAAGCCGCTCATCGCCTCGAACACCCGCGCGAAGCCCGCGCGCGCGGCATAGGGCCCGGTCTGGCCGAATCCGGTCAGGCGCAGCACAATCAGCCGTGGATTGGCCTGGCGCAGCGTGGCGGTGTCAAGACCCCAGCGCTCGAGCGTGCCGGCGCGGAAGTTCTCGACCAGCACGTCGAACTCGGGCAGCAGCCGCAAGAACAGGTCACGGCCTGCGGGCTTGCGCACGTCGAGCGAAATGCCACGCTTGCCGCGGTTGGCGACTTTCCAGTACAGCGGAATGCCGTCCTTGACCGGGGCCAGCCCGCGCAGCGGGTCGCTCCCGTCAGGCAGTTCGAGTTTGACGACATTGGCGCCCATGTCGGCGCAAAGCGTGGAGGCGAGTGGCGCGGCCACGACGGTCGCCATGTCGAGAATGCGCAGGCCGGCGAGCGGCCCGTTCGTGGTCGTGGTCATGCTTCTGCCTTGATGTTGCGCGCCTTGATCAGGGCGGCCCAGCGTGCGGATTCGGACTGCATCAGTGTGTCGAACTGCTTGCCATCGAGCGCCAGGATCTCGGCGTCGAGTGCGGCAAGCTTGTTGCGCACGTCGGCAGTCGCCATTGCCGACTGCAGCGTCACGCCAAGGTAGTCGACGATGGGCTGCGGCGTGCCGGAATGTACGGCAAGCCCATACCATGACTGCACCAGCGAATCGGGAAAGCCGGCCTCGGCGATGGTTGGCACATCGGGCAGCGAGCGCGTGCGCTTGACCGCATTGACGGCGAGCGGCCGCAGCTTCTTCGCCTGGATCATCGGCAGTGCGAGGTTCTGCGACAGCAGCGCAAACTGCAACTGCCCGCCGGCGAGATCCGGCACCGACGGTGGCTGGCCCTTGTAGCCGATGTTGGTCACGCGGATGCCGGCGGTTTCGAAGAACAGCTCTTGCGCCAGGTGCAGCGAGCTGCCGCTGCCGGGCACCGGCACGTTGACCTCGCCTGGGCGTGCCTTGGCCCACGCAGCGAACTCCTTTAGCGTCTTCACCGGTACGCTCTCGTGGACCACGAACACCGACGGCACCGCCGCCACCGCGCCGATCGCGCGGAAGTTTTGCACGCGAATGCCGGCGTTGGGATAGAGCGTCTGCGCCACCGCCAGCACTGGCGTCACACCGAGGATCGTGTAGCCATCGGCAGGGGCCCGGATGGCGTACTCGATGGCGATGCGGCCGTCGGCACCCGGGCGGTTCTCCACCACCACGCGCTGCGGCAGGTCGAGCGACATCCGGTCGATCGCCGGGCGCAGCGTTACGTCTACCACGCCGCCGGCCGGGTAAGGCACCACGGCGTGCAGCGGCTTGTCGGGGAAGCCGCTCGGGCCCGGCGGCCTGGCAGCGCGGGCGAGCGCGGGAAACCAGCCGGGTGCCGACAGCATCAGCGCGGTATGAAAGGCGGTCCTGCCGAAAGCGCGACGATTCATGTTGTCTCCTGATGTGTTCTTGCCCGGTCTGCGTCGGGCGTGGCCGGTCATAGCGGCAGGTAACTGCGAAGGTTCTCCAGCGACTGGCGCGTCTCGCGCACGAGCCGCTCCACGATGTGCGCGACCGGTTCGACCTCGCGCACCCACGCCACACTCTGCCCGGCTGCCTCGTACATCAGCGGCGCGACCTCGTGTTCTTCCACCGCCGCAAGTAGCCGGCCGGTCAGCGCCTGCTGGTATGGCATGCCGAGCGGGGCCGGCGCGCCAGGGGCTTCCCACGCATCGGAGAACGCGCTTCGCACCACGCGGCACGGCTTGCCGCTGTGGGCGCGGGTGATCACGGTGTCCTCGCTGCCGGCTGACAGCAGCCGGTCGGTCAGTGCGGCTGGCAGGCCGTGTTCGGTGCTGCCGAGCCAGACCGTGCCAAGCCATGCACCCTGCGCGCCCATCGCGAGCGCGGCGGCAATCTGGCTGCCCTCGCCGATGCCGCCGGCTGCAAGAACGGGCCGCCCGCCTGCTGCCGCGATGATCTGGGGCACCAGCGTGAAGGTGCCGACACTGCCGGTGTGGCCCCCGGCGTCGTAGCCCTGCGCGACCAGCACATCGACACCAGCCGCGATGGCCTTCTGCGCATGCTTGACCGCGCCGACCAGCGCCATCGTGGTCTTGCCGGCGCGGCGCACGCGTGCGAGGGTATCGGCCGGCGTGCCGACGCCGGCCGCGAACACGTCCATGTCACTCTGCGCGACCGCCGTCACCTGTTCCTCGAACAGCGCCTGCGAGCGCACGTATTGCGAGAAGAAGTTGCCGCGTGTGGCCTCCGGTACGTTGAAGCGCTCAAACAAGCTGTCGACGAAACGCCGATGGCCTTCCGGGATGGCGGCAGCAATGTCCTCCGGCGTCGACACGCCGGGCAGCGACGTCGGAAGCAGCAGGTCCACGCCGACCGGCACACCCGGGCACAGCGCGCGCAGGTCGCGCAGCTTGCGCGCCAGTTCGTTGGGGCCGTCGCGCGCGGCGGCGTAGACGCCGAGCCCGCCGGCGTTGGAGATGGCGGCGGCTACCTCGATGCTGTGCGCCAGTCCGAAGATCGGATACCGTATGCCGAGCCGGCGGCACAGGTCGTTGGTGAGGCTGTTGGTGAGGCTGTCGGTGAGGCTGTCGGTGAGGCTGTCGGTGCTGGCCATCATGCACCTCCGAACAGGTCCGGCTCGAAGTCGAGGCACGGATGTTGCGGCATGGCCGAGGCGGTCTTCATGACGTGGCGACCGATCAGGTTCTTGTGGACTTCGCTGGTGCCTTCGCCAATCTGGTTCATCTTGGCGTCGCGCAGGAAGCGCTCGATCGGATAAGCATTCAGGTAGCTGTTGCCGCCAAGCAGTTGCGCGCAGTCGACCACCACGCGCATGCAGAGGTCCGTGCTGTGCATCTTGGCGATGGACGCGTGAATCGACGTCTCGGGGTCCTTGCGGTCGTAGCGCTGCGCGGCGCTGTAGACCAGGCATCGCGCCGCCTCGATCCGCGCGGCCATGTCGGCCAGCATCCACTGGATACCCTGGTGCTCGCCGATCGCCTTGCCCGACACCTGCCGGTGCCCGGCGTACTGCGCGGCGATCTGCAATGCGCCGGTCATGCGGCCCAGCGCGATGGCGGCGTGGCCGACGCGGGCGCGCACTAGCGTGTCCTGCGCGATTGCCATGCCCTGCCCTTCCTCGCCCAGCCGGTGCGAGGCGGGCACATGGACGTCGTCAAGATACACCTCCGCAATTGGCACGCCATGCCAGCCCATCTTGGGGATGATCGGGGAGACACTCAGGCCGGCGGCGTCACGCGGCACGAGGAACGCGGTCAGGCCTTTGCTTCCCCCGGGGCCGTCGGCGAGCGAGGCGACCACGACGAACATGTCGGCCACCGACGCGCGCGTGATGAACTTCTTGACCCCGTGCAGGCGGTAGCCGCCCGCATCGCGCCTGGCGACCGTGCACAGCCGGCCGAGGTCGGAGCCGGCGCCGGGCTCCGTCAGCGCGAAGGCGGACTGCTTCTCCCCGCTCGCGAGCAGCGGCACGGTCTGCGCAGCCAGTTCCGGCGATGCGCCGGCGACGATGGGCCGCGACGACAGGTCGGTGCCGGTGATCAGCGACGCCGCCGTACTGCACACCCGTGCGACCTCCTCGATCATCCTGACCCGCAGCAGCATCGACGCCTCGGTGCCGCCCAGTTCACGAGGGAATGCGGTGGCGATCACACCGTGGCTGGCCAGCAGGCGGAAGGTGTCCCAGGCGAATGCGTCGTCGCGGCTGACCGCGTTCGCTTTCGGGCCGATGTGGTCCTGCGCGAGCACCTGGACGCGGGCAAGCATCTCGGCTTCGGCGCCGTCGAGTGGGGCGAGCGGGTGGTTCTGTGCGATGAGGGGCATGGGCCGGTGTCTCCTGATTGTCAGCGTTGCTTGCCCGTAACGATAGATTGCCGCTATGCTGCGATCAATGCCGTGGGCGGAAACCAGATTTCTGAAAATCAGATAACAGGGGACAGACAGATGGAGGCAGGCTTGCTGGCGGACGCCGGCCAGGAACTGACGCTGAAGGCGCTGGCGACCTTCGTCACGGTGGCGCGCGCGGGCAGCGTGTCGGGGGCGGCAGCGCACCTCGGGCTCGCGCAGTCCGCGATCAGCCGGCAGGTGGCCGAGCTCGAACGCATGTTCGGCGGCGCGCTGTTCTACCGGACCGGACGCGGCGTGCGCCCGACCGCGCTGGCCGAACAGGTGCTCGCAGACGCCGAGCCGCTGCTCGCCGGCGCGAGGCAACTGGTGGAGGCTGCGCGCGGGCAAGCGGGCAACGTCAGCGGCGTACTGACGGTCGGACTGGTGCCGGCGGTGGCGCCGCTGCTGGCGAGCCGGCTGTATGCGGCTGTCTGCGAACGGCTGCCCGCTTTGCGGCTGCGCTTCGTCGAGGGCTACAGCGGCGACATCGAGACGCGACTGACGCAGGGCAGTGTCGACCTCGCCGTGCTGAACCGCTACCGCGCCGAGGGCCGCAACAGCTACCGGCGCCTGTTCGACACACCGCTGATGCTGGTCGGCAGCCGCGCGTCGATGCGCGCGCACTGGCGCACGGCGGGCGGGGTGCCACCGTCGATGCCGATGCGGCAGATGGCCGGCCTGCCGCTCGTGCTGCCGGTGCCGCCCAATGCAATCCGCAACCTGCTCGACGAACTGAGCAGTGCGCAGCGCATTGCGCTCAATGTGTGCATGGAGGCCAGTTCATCGGTGGTCATCAAGCGCATCTTGACCGACCACACGGCGTATTCGGTGCTGCCTTACCACGCGGTCTCTACCGAGTTGGACAGCGGCGAACTCGAGGCAGTCGCACTGACCGACCGCGCGCTGCGCCAATCGGTGGTGCTGGCGACCAGCAGCCAGCGCCCGTTCACGGCGGCGGCGCGGCAGGTGGCACAGATCATCCCGAAACTGGCCGAGGCACTCATCCAGGAAGGTCGGTGGCGTCGTGTCTAGCGGGGTCGGCGATGCTGGCACGCGCCGACGTTCACGCGTACTGAGGTCAAGGCGTTCCTCCTTGTAGAACGCCATGACCCAGCCACCTGCCAGGCGCGCTTCGGTCGGTAGCGCGCCGGAAACGTATCCCTGATTCGAACGAACGGCCACGGCGGGCGTGGGAGGCGAACGGCTCCTTCTGCACCTGACGGGCTGTTCCGCCAGATGTCCAAGGCCTCGAAGCCAAGCGGCGCGCAGGACGCAATGTCTTCCCAACCCCGGTCACTAGGGAAAACGCGCAAGGAGCGGCGGTTGACCTCTGCTGGTCCGCTCCGTATCATTGCCGAGAGTAACAATGTTACCGTATCTGTCGCTTGGCGCGTGGCTGAGCAATTTCGGAGAATCTCAGATGAAGCTTGTTGACCTGACCGGTACTATCGATCCGACTGATCGGGATCGCTTGCCCGAGCCTATGCGTGGTACGCCAATTGCGAACGTCTTCGCGCCCCGAATTGAATATCACGCGCCTGACGCCGCCGGGAAGGATATTTTTTGTGCAGCACTTGGGTGCACGCATGCCGACTTGCCGGATGGGGAGGGATGGGGCTCAGAAGTGTTGCTGGAGATGTCATCGCATTGCGGCACTCATGTTGATGCACCTCTACACAGCGGATCGCTTTGCGAAGGACGAACCTCCAGAACAATCGACGAAATCGATCTGAACGAACTTTTCCTGCCGGGCGTCGTATTTGACGTGCGCGAGTATGTCGTTCCAGGGCAAGCCATCACCAGCGAAATGCTCGACAAGGCGCAACGGAAAGCCGCGGTAGATGATGTACATGGTCATGCCGTACTCATCCGCACAGGTCAGGAACGGTTCAAAATCTCCGATCCGGAGTACTTCAACTACCCTGGCATGACCTGGGAAAGCACCCTCCATCTCACCGAGCGTGGTGCTCGAGCTATTGGGACCGATGCCATTGGGTGGGACCGCCCCTTTCCAGTCATGAGCGCCGATTTCAAGCGGACCGGAAACAAACGACTTCTATGGGATGCGCACAAGGCCATTACCGTCAAGGAGGCGTTTATCATTCAGAAACTGGTCAATCTCGCCTCCTTGCCAGCTAGCGGCTTTCAAGTTGGCCTGTTCCCACTAAAGCTCGCACGATGCAGCGCTGCTCCCGCGCGGGTGATCGGCTTCGTCCCGGATTGAAGTGATGCACCGTGGGCGCCGAAGCCCATTCCATCGAAAGACACTGTGTTGATAGCAACCGGCAAACATCATGAGTAAGGTAACGAAGTTGCAACGTGACGCCAAACATACCGCCAGCGGCGTTCGTGAGCCCGCTTGTGCGCCTTCAGACGTCCGCGCAATCCCCTTGGATGTTAGCGAACGGTTGTCCCCGGTGGTTCTGAACATCTATTCGGAGGGCGATTTCCACCGCGCTGACATGCGGTCCATCGCGAAGGAAGCGGGAATGAGTTTTAACACCATCTACCGCTATTTCGGCGATAAGGAGTCTTTGCTCTTTTGGTTTATTAATGATTGGTTTAGAGAGCTTTATCCTCATGCCGTTGCTCCGCTGGTGGGATGCCAATCGATGAGGGAAGGAATGCAAGACTGTCTAAGGCGGCATTTCGAGTTCTACGAACGACATCCAAAAGTCGGCAGAATCGTGTTCTTGACCGTTCCTCTTGAGCGTTGGATGAGAGATGCAACCTACCATCAGCATGACGTCATGCAGATCTTCCTGAAGTCTATCAGTGATGGCCAGGCACGCGGCGAAGTCCGTTCGGATATTTCAGCGCTGTCGATCCTCGACGCATTCGCTGGCATGTTGAACAGAACGTTCGTGATGTGGGAGTATCGTCGCAGGAAATACTCACTGGTTGGAAAGACAGAAGAGATTTTTTCGATTATATGGGGGGGCATCAGCTCTAGCCAGACCGTTGTTTCGACGTAATTTTTGACGCTCAATCCATCTTTTTATAACCACGCAGTAACAACGTTACTTAATGTCGACGGAAAGCCTTCCTTATGAATCGAGTATATATAGCCGGGGCGGGAATGACCGCCTTCGGAAAACATCTTGACCGAGGTCTGAAATCATTGGCTTCCGAAGCGATTTCGGCTGCGCTGCGTGATGCGGGAATGTCCAAAGATGCGATTCAGGCGGCGTACATGGGAAACGCGGCCGCGGGTGTAATGACGGGACAAGTGCTGGTCCCCGGACAGGTTGTACTTCGAGGCATGGGCATCGGCCGCATTCCAGTTGTCAATATTGAGAATGCATGTGCCACGTCTGCCTCTGCATTCCAGCAAGCCGTCACGATGATCGAACTGGGCGCCTACGACGTTGTGCTGGTGGCTGGCTTCGAAAAATTGTATAGCGAAGATAAGCGCAAGACGTTCTCGGTCTTCCAGGGCGCGGTCGACGTGGAAGCAATGGACGACGTTCTGGCATCGCTCGCGAAGAGTATCAGAGATACCGGCTCGGAAGCCGACCTTGCCGGGGCCGGTACCACTCGATCTCTCTTTATGGATATCTACGCGGCCATGGCACGTGAGTATTCGAAAGAGACTGGGGCTACCGCTCGGCACTTCGCCATGGTATCGGCAAAAAATTCAAGGCACGGCAGCTTGAATCCTAAAGCCCAGTTCCGGGAAGTGTTGACCGTGGATGAAGTGCTAGCGGCTCCAATGGTAGTCGCTCCGTTGACGCGACCCATGTGTTCGCCTATCGGGGATGGAGCGGCGGCCCTGGTACTCGTCTCAGAAAAGAAGGCGAAGGGGCTCGGACTGCAAAAGCGTGTGCGGGTACTGTCGTCCGTTGCCGCTACTGGATGGGATTATCAGGGCGGCGAGGAGAGGCTCGTGCCGTATGCGGCGAGGAAGGCTTATGAAAAGGCCGCCATCGAACCCAGTGACATTGACGTAGTCGAGCTACACGATGCGGGGGCGCCAGCGGAACTCATGTACTACGAGTATCTGGGCCTTGCGAAGCCCGGTGCGGGGATCGAACTGATTGAAAGTGGCGCGACGGAACTCGGCGGCCGCATTCCCGTCAACACGTCCGGCGGATTGCTTCGCAAAGGGCATCCTATTGGTGCTTCTGGATGTGCTCAACTCGTTGAGCTATTCGATCAACTGTTGGGACGCGCTGACGCTCGCCAAGTTGACGGCGCGCGCACTGCCATCGCAGAGAATGGTGGAGGCTGGATTGGGGACGACGCAGCGACCGTCGTGGTTTCTGTCTTGCAGAGAGAAGACCAATGAAACATCTTGAGGTGAGCATCCTCGATGTGATACGCCGCAGGGCATTCGAAACGCCCGATTCCGTCGCATTGATATTTGAAGGGGCGGAGACGGTCGCCGACGTCGAAGTCACGTATGCCGCATTGTGGGATCGGATTCAGGCAGTGGGCCGCGGCCTGAAGCATAGCGGATTGGCATCCGGTGACAGGTGCGCCACGCTAATGGCAAATCATCTCGAGTTCATCGAGTTGCTATTCGCGTGCAGTCTGATCGGCGTGACGCTCGTGCCAATCGATCCACGAACGCGTGGGGAAAAACTCGCATTCATGCTGGCGCAGGTCAACGCGTCTGCATTGGTGTCGGCCGACTACTCGCTTGCGCACGTTCTGGAAGTATTGGATGAATCGCCCTCGCGCACCTGCATTGCGGTCGTTGCCACCGGTGAAAAAGCAGCCGCCAGGCCCTGCAACGATTCGATAAGAGACTTTGCCGATTTCTATCGTGATGGTGACGAGATCGTGCATCAGATCGACCCGGACGATCCCATGGAGATTCTCTTCACATCGGGGACCACCGGCGATCCAAAGGGTATCGTCATGACCCATCGACGCTACTTCAGCACGTCGAGGGCAGCTTTTAATCAGTTTGGATACGTAGCGTCGGATCGCCTTTACACCGGCTTGTCGCTAACGCACGCCAATGCGCAGATTGCAACCCTCGGCGCCGGGATAGTCGGTGGGCTTTCCATCGTGATCTCGCGCAGGTTCACGAAGACCCGTCTCTGGGATATTACGCGCCGCTTCGCATGTACTTCATTTACTTTGCTCGGCGGGATGACTACGGCGGTATATGCGGAGCCTCCGCGCGGTGACGATGCGGCGAATCCAGTGCGCCTGGTGGTCTCTGCCGGTATGCCTGAGTCGATCTGGCGCAGATTCGAGTCGCGCTTTGGCGTCCAGGTTCTTGAATTCTATGGTGCGGCAGAAGGTGGGCTCGCAGTGAATCCTCCAGGGGTTGGCCCCGTGGGGAGTTGCGGGCGCCTCGGAAATGACTTTATTGCAAGGATCGTGGACGAGGCTGGAGAGCCGGTGATACCGGGAGCCTTGGGCGAACTGCTCATTGGGCGGGCCGATGGCTCGCCTGTCACAGTCGAATATATCGGCGCTCCAGAAGCGTCAAAGCGCAAATGTGCGGGCGGATGGCTGCACATGGGGGACATTGTTCGCACAGATTCGGACGGCTGGATCTTCTTTTCACATCGAAAGGGCGGAGGAATTCGAAAAAATGGAGATTTTGTCAATACCGCATTCATCGAGCGCGTCATTGCAGATTCAGGACTTGTGGACGACGTCTATGTCTACGGCATCGATGCAGCGTCCAAAGCTCCCGGAGAGAAGGATATCGTTGCCGCAATCGTACCGTCCCGCATCATTCGCTTCGATCTGCAAAAGCTTATCAATATCTGCCGCGATATGTTGGAGGCCAACTTCGTTCCAACTTACATTCACATGATGGAAAACATACCAAAAACTGCGTCGGAGAAACCGCAGGACAGGTTCTTGATTTCGGATTTCGAGAAGAATCCAGGTAACGTTTTTCATACTGGAAAATATGTCATCTGATCCGGATCAGACACAATAAAAACAAAAAAATAAACGACTTTAACGTTCGTAACTAAAAAATAAGAAATTGGAGGAGACATGATTGATAAATATGGCCGCCGTCGCGGCCGGGAAACGTTCGCCCTGGCGATTCTTCTGGCTGTAGCGACGCCCGTCAACGCGGGCAGCCAGGTGTATGGCATTGCGGACGCATACTTTGGCACGGTGAAGCCAAGTGGGGCCAGCGGCAGTGTAGTTGGCATCGGCAGCGGCGGAATGTCGTTGTCATTTTGGGGCGTGGCAGGCAGTGAGGATCTTGGGAATGGCCTGAAGGCAAACTTCCGCGTGGAAGGCTTCTACCAAATCGATACGGGAGCATCCGGGAGATCGGCAGCCGACAGTCTTCTGTCAAGGAACGCCTACGTTGGCATTGAGGGAAGGGGTGGAGAGGTGCGCATCGGGCGACTATCCAGCCCTACCTACCTGGCGACCGCCCAGTTTGATCCATTTGGAGGCTCGACGGTCTTTTCCCCGGTGATGAACCCACTTTGGGTTCCATCGTTTGGCCGATACATCGCAAGCGACACGGCCTGGAGCAATGCCGTCGGCTACTACACACCCGAATATGCTGGGGTGTCTGGTCGCTTCGTCTATAGCCTTGGCGAGGTCAGTGGCACGAACTCCTCGAACAATGGCGTCGCTATGTTGTATCTGGACCGCGGACCGCTTACCGCAACCATCTTGTTTCAACGAACTCGCGTAGGTCCAGGCCTGCCGACGGGAAGTTGGGCACAAAGCGTCTTGGTGGCAGGCGCCGCTTATGACTTTGGCTGGATCAAGCCAATCTTGCAATACGACGCGACGCGCGCGAGCGGCACGACCTTCAGGACGGATACGTTCATGGTTGGCGCGAATATTCCATTTTCGACCGGAAAAATTGCGCTCGCTGTGACGCAAACCAATGTTCGCTCCTCCACCCAAGCGGACGTTCGCCGGCGCGACGCGGCAGTTGGTTACATTTATCCGCTGTCAAAGCGAACCGACATCTACGGAAACGTGCTTTATGACAAGCTAGGCAATTTCGGTAGCGGAATTACGGCGGGCATCGGTATGCGACATAAATTTTGATTTATTCAGACACCGTTTATTTGAGGAGTCCCACATGAATATGCATGGATACCTTTTTCTCGCATTTGCACTAGTTTCGTCCGCCGCTATGGCTCAACCATCGTCGTGGTTGCCGTCAAAACCCGTCCGAATCGTGGTTCCTGCTTCTGCCGGGTCTGCGCCGGACATTTTCGCGAGAATCTATGCAAGTGAGTTACAGAAAGCGTTGGGGCGATCTGTTGTGGTCGACAACAAGCCCGGCGCCTCTGGCATCATCGGAACGGAAAATGTTGCGAAATCTGATCCGGATGGGAGCACGATTCTTTTTGGCTACAATCAACTTGTCACGATAAATCCATATCTTTATCCAAAATTGCCATTTAACGTAAAGCGCGACTTGAAGCCTATCTCGATAGTTTTGGCAGGCTCATATGTTCTCATTGCGAACAATGATTTACCTGTCCGAAATCTGGATGATGTAATCAAACTCGCGAAAAGCAAGCCGGGAGCGCTCAACTACGGCAGCAGCGGAAACGGGAGCATGATGCATCTGGGCACAATGTTGATTGAGCAGGCAACAAAAATTCAACTGACTCACGTGCCATACAAGCAAGCGGCGATTAACGATCTGGCGGCGGGGCATATCCAATTGTTGATGGAGCCCGCGGCCACCGCCATCCCTCAAATCAAAGCAGGGAAAGTCAAGGCGATTGCGGTGACCGGGCTGAAGCGGCTCGCCGCTCTTCCAGATGTGCCGGCAGTATCCGAGACGTTGCCAAACTATGATTTGTCGGGATGGAACGCATTCTGGGCGCCTGGAAACACGGGGAATAGCGTTATTCAGCGGTATCAGCAGGAGCTCGATAAAATCAATCAAACTCCAATTATCAAGGATCGCGCGCGCGATCTCGGTTATTTTCCCGCCTCAACCAACTCCCAGGAAATGGCTTCAAGAATCAACAAAGAATCTGAAATCTGGGGAAAATTGATCAGGGACCACCATATTCAACTTGATTGATCGAGATCGCAGGGGCAGCCCGGCAAACAACCTGTTTTTGAAGGAGATGCAAGCGTGAAACTTGGGACGATTGACAATTGGACGCGGGATGGTGCTCTCGCTTTGGCAGACACGCGCTCAGGCCAGGCGATCGTTGTATCGCACATCGTTGGCACGATGCAAGAAGCCATCGATTCGTGGTCGAAATATTCGGAACCTCTGCATGAAGAGTATCGACGCCTGCAGAAAGGCACACTGTGCGCAACGGTGCCAATCAGCGAGTTGCGATGGCGCGCGCCGTTACCTCGTGCGTATCAGTTGCTCGACGGCGGCGGATACAGGCCGCATTTAGAACTCGGCTTTAGCATGCGAAAACAGAGTTTCCCTGAGGAAATGGCGGAGAAGCCCAGCTTCTATCAGAGCGTTTCCGACTCGATCCTGGGTCCGACGGAAGACTTCATTCTCGGCACCGACGATCAGGGTACGGACTTCGAGGCCGAACTGGTGGTCGTGACCAACGACGTCAAGCAAATGGCAACAAAGGCCGAAGGCGCAAACGGAATTCTGCTGGTCGGGCTTATGAATGACATTAGTCTTCGCCTTACTCAAAGGGTGGAGCACGCGAGAGGTTTCGGTTTTTACCACTGCAAGCCTAAAAAGACGCTCGCGCCGTTCCTGGTTACGCCGGACGAGCTTGGTGAGCACTGGATCAATTTCAAAGTTTCACTTCCGGTGGAAGTCAGGTGGAACGGCGAGGTATTTGGTTGCCCAGACGGGGCGGAGCACATGATGTTCGATTTCGCGACGCTGGTTTCGGAGGCCTCGCGCCATAGAAAGCTCACCGCGGGCACAATTATCGGTGGGGGCACCGTCGCAACTTATGACCGGGACACGTTCGGCCAATGTTGCATTCTCGAGCGCCGTGCACTGGACCTTTTGGAGTTCGGCGAAGAAAGAACGTCGTGGTTAAAGCCCGACGATCGGGTCCGGATCGAAGTCAGAATGCCGGATGGGTCGACTGTCTTCGGCGCGATCGATCAGGTTTATCGTGTCACGCCATGGGGGCGCTAAGGCAACCATGCACTGAGGATGGGCTTGCGCATGCCGCCCACACGCGCCGCTCCCTCTCACAATCCTGCCGACGAGGGTAGACATCAAACAATCCTTAACAACGTCGGCCATTGCGTGTCGGCCGCCTGCGTGACCGCTACTGTGTCGAAGATTGCGACCTATACGGTTCCGAGCCAGGCTCGCTATGTCGTTGTGTACTCCGGAAGTCCACTGTCCGTGCGGTCCACCATTGCTTCGGAAAATGGCACCATCTGGGGCGTCCCCTATTCCTATACCGGTGACGTCGATATCACGCTGAAGGCAGCCCAATGATGCAACGGATTCCATCCCCACGTTGGGTTCCACGCACGGCCGCTGCCCTGCTGATAAGCACCCTGCTCGCAGGCTGTGCGGAAATGGTCTCGACGGTGGACCCCGGACAGGATGGGGCACGCGTTCGATTCCGCCTGGCCGAGCCCGGCAGCGTATTCGTCAGCGAAGCAATGCCGACCCCGTGTTTTTTTGAAACAGACGCCACGGCAGGCCGTGTTGTCCAGGTGAGTTACGACACCCACGCCATTCAATGGATCGTTGAGAGCAGGCTGAGTCGTCTTGGCATGCCTGGCGGCGAACAATACCCTTCGATCTCCTATGCCGAGACCCGGGTACGTGCAGGGGTACCGATTGCCCTGCGCTTCAAGATGATGGAAGGCGCCGGAACCCTCAACATGTTCCCCCGCTACGTACAGTGGCGCATGACCCTTGAGCCAGGCAAGGACTACGAGATCCTGGTGGGCAATGCGCTCCGCTCGATTGCCGTATCGCAGATCGTCAGTGACGCCGACGGTAATCGGCTGGTCCCCGTTGCAAACGCCATGCGCACCCCTGTCTGCCCGGCGTAGCCGCGCCGATAAAGTATCCATGATTCGAACGATCGGCCACGGCGGGCGTGGAAGGCGAACGGCTCCACCTGAAGTAGAGCGGACACTCTACCCCCCGTGGTAAGAAGCGACCCCTCTCTTTGCTGATGGCGTCCGCTCACGGCACCGGCAGCGCATCCGGAAACGTCCACCGCCCGTCGAGGATCTCCGCGCGCGGCAGGTAGAACCGCACCATGTAGTTCCACCCCGGCATGACTGGGATGCAGTTCGGGCTGTCCGACCCGCAATCGCCGAAGCGGATCGACACCGTGCCGTCGCCCCCCCGCTTCGCCGTCAGGCTGTTGACGGTGTAGGCCCCCTGCGCATTGGGCGCGAAGTATCCGGTCGCATCGTACACACTGACCGACCAGAAGCCGTCCACCGGGACTTGCGGCACGTCGAGCCGGTACGCCGTCTTGCCGTCGTTGTGTGCCGGCTTCGTGATCAGGTAGAGCGCATCGCGCTCCGGGATGCCGCCCCATGCGATGGCGCTGCCAACCAGATGACGGACGGGATCGACCATGCCGCTTGGCCCGAACATGCCGCGTGAATCTGGGACCGTCGCGCCGAGTGTGATCAATGCGCGGCGCAGCGCATCCTGGCTGGTGGTATCCCATGCGGGCATGTCGAACCGGCCGGGACCACCGGGCTGACTGACGGTGATCGCATCCTGAAGGGCGTGCGCCGCGCGCATGTCCGCAGGATCGCGCGGGTCCACCATCGTGCGGATGCCGACTAGCGCGTAGCGCGTTCCCACGTTTTCCTTCGTCAGCGTGTAGCGGCCCGTGCCATAGCGGACCGCGGCCACATTGTGGTCCTCGCTGAAGACCGACAGCGACATGTAGCGCGTGCCGGCGTCCGGCAGCGTGAGTGTGGCCGGGCCGGCGTCGAGATCGAACACGGCGCTGGAGTACAACGTGTCGCGGTTGCCGCGCACGACGGTCTGCGCCTCGACCGGCATGAGGCTCCTCGCATGCATGAAGCGGCCCAGCGCGCCGCGTTTCACGACCCGCTCGAAGTACCGGTCCGACTCCGCGCGCGGGAAATTGTCGACGGTGACGGCTACCGGCGCTGCGGACTGTGCGTGGGCGCTCAAGGCGACCGTGCCGATCAGCGTGGAAGCGACCACGCCACAGAATCGTACTTTCATCTGCTCTCCTTCCGGTTGTTCATCCGATGCGCCGCAATTGCCCAGCTTCAGCGGCCCGGGCTAGTCCACCCGGACAAGCGCCGGCGGATAGGCATCGCCGTTCGCGACCTCGGCATCCGGGCCGTAGTAGCGGAACGTCAGGTTGTAGCGGCTCCCGGCGGGAGTCGGCAGCCAGTTCGATCGGGGCGTACCCGACGGCAGCGTGGGGGCGTAGACGATCGTCAGCGAGCCGTCCGCGTTGTACTTCAGCGCCGACTCCTTGTTCAGCAGAAATCGGCTGATCGGATTCGGAATGACCTTGAAGTCCTGCGCATCGACCGCTATCACCGACCAGAAGTACCGCGCACGCTTCGACGGCAGCGCCGCGGCCGGGAACGTCTGGGAATACACCTGCCCGCCATCGAGCCCGCGGTTGCCGAAGTAGGCCACCTCGGCGCTGTTGTTCGCCCAGATGCCGACCAGGTTCACGGCCGTCCGCGTCTTGTAGTCGCTGCCGTAGTTACCGACAATCGACGGCCGGACCCAGCCGTTGCGGACCGTGCCCAGGTTTCGGATCTGAGCCTGGAGCGCCTGCCAGGCCTGCTCGCGGATCGTGCGATCGACCCGTGCACGTCCCTCGGCACCAGATCGTGCCAAGGCGGCGACGGAAGCCACCTGCGCGCGAACCGCCGCCATGCCTGGATTGATATCGGGCTCGCCGCGGAGGATGGCATCTGTCCAGTCGAATACCTCGGCACCGGGCAGGTTCTTGTTGGTGAAGACCGGTACCTCGATCGGCGGATCGATCTTCGGCTGTCCCAGTGGCATCAGCGTGAACCGCCGCTGAAGGCGTGCAGCACCGGCAGGGTCCGCGCCCAGCTCGATACGAGCCAGCACACGGAAGGTCTTGCCCGGTAGATCGATGCGTTGCAGGCCCGCCGGCACACTGACGGCTGCCCCTTTGAGGCACAGCGCATAGCTGCCATCGGGATGCGACGGATAGGTGCGTTCGTTGATATTGAGGACGGTATCGCCCCAGCCGTCAAGCATGTGCCAGGTGTAATACCGCCCATTCACCTTCGGCATATCGAGCCGCACGCACGTCTTCTCGTCAACTGCCACCCACGCTTCGGAATAGGCGACATCCAGGTTCGGATTCGCCCACGCCACGCCGCCGGGCTCGCGGTAGACGAGCTGGTTCCACTGGAATCGGTCCCGCGCGAAGTCGAGCCGCTGCTGGCGGAGAATCAGCACGCGGCCCAGCAGGTAGAGGTAGGCGTCGCTGATCTGCCGGTCCGTCGGCGCGGAGGCCTGTTGCTGTTGGACGTACGGCTCGCCTGCGCCACCACCCTGCGGCGCGGACGGCGCCATGCAGGCCGCCAGCATGAGCAGCGCGGCGCCCGCGGTTGCTGTCGCACGCAAGCCCTTCATCGGTCGTCTCCTCATTGCGCGCAATAGCCGCCGTCGACTATCAGGCTCGTACCCACGACGAACGATGCATCGTCGCTCGCGAGAAACAGCACGGCCTTTGCGACCTCATCGGCTTGTCCCAGGCGGCCGATCGGATGCGCCGCCACGAGACGCGCGCGCGCTTCGTCGCTGGCCCGCTCGATCAGCGGTGTTGCTACAAAGCCGGGGCATACCGCGTTGACGCGTATGCCGTCCTTCGCATAGGCGACGCCAAGCGAACGCGTCAGGTTGACCACACCGCCCTTTGCCGCGTTGTACGACGCGGCACCCGGCATGCCGACATGGCCGAGTATCGACGCCATGTTGACGATTGCGCCACCGGTGCCCTGCTTCTTCATCTGCACGATGGCAAGCTTGTTGCTCAGGAAGACGCCAGTCAGGTTGACGTCGATCATCTGCTGCCATTGCTCGACACTGACGTCCTCGACCGGTGCGGACGGATGCGCGATGCCGGCATTGGCCACCATGATGTCGAGCCGTCCGAAGCGGTTCACGGTGTCATCGATGAGCCTGCGTGTGTCGTCCTCCCGGGACACGTCGACTTCGCTGTAGTGCGCAGCAAAGCCGCTTGCGCCCAGTTCACGCGCCAGCTTCTCGCCGAGTGCCGAGCGGTCGGCTATGACCACGTTGGCGCCTTCCGACGCAAACAGCCGAACCGTTGCCTCGCCAATACCGCTGGCACCGCCCGTTACGATGGCGACCTTGTCCTTGAGCTTCATGTCGATGCCCTCCATTCAGTCTGTGGTTGCCGGCTATGCCGCCGTGAATCCGCCGTCCAGCACGAGTTCGGCACCGTTCATGTAGGACGACTCGTCCGAAGCGAGGAACAGTGCGAGGCCGCCGACTTCATCCGCCGTGCCCAGTCGCCCCATCGGCGACATAACCTGGCCGAGGTCCTGCTTGCTGCGTCCCGCCGTGCCCGAAGCGTAGTCCGCCATCGCCGTATCGATGAGCCCGGGATGGATCGAGTTGACCCTTACGCCCCGGGCAGCGAACTCCAACGCAGCAGCCTTGGTCATGGCGCGCACGGCGCCCTTGCTGGCGCTGTACATCGCGGACCGGGGCGAGCCGACCAACCCGGCAACCGACGACACGTTGATGACCGAGCCCTTGCCCGCGCGCGCCATCAGTGGCATGACGTGCTTCATACCTAGGAACACGCCCGTGACGTTGATCGCCATCAGGCGGTTCCATTCATCGAGTGTGGTCTCGACAAGCGGCTTGAGCACAAAGATGCCCGCATTGTTGAAGAGCACATCCACCGTACCGAACGCCTCGACGGCAGCGCCGACGACTTGCGTCCACTGCGTTTCGCAGCCCACGTCGTGCGCCAGTGCCACGGCGCGCCCGCCGGCTGCGTTGATCGTGTCGGCGACTTCCTGCGCGCCGTAGCGATTGATGTCGGTCACCACGATGCTTGCGCCTTCGCGCGCGAAACCAAGCGCGGTAGCGCGGCCGATACCGCCCGCCGCACCGGTGATGATTGCAACCTTGCCTTGCAGTCGCATGTCCGTACCTCTTATCGATCGTCGCTCTGGAACGCCGCCCTGAGCGCGGCCGCCGTGTCGTCGAGTGCCTGCCGGCCCTTGTCCAGTACGCCCGGCATCCAGCAGAAGCCGTGGATGGTGCCGTCATACCGCTTGCATTCCACCGGCGTGCCGGCCTCTGCAAGACGGCGCGCGTAGGCTTCGCCCTCGTCGCGCAGCGGATCGAACTCCGCCGTGATCACGAAAGCTGGCGGCAGACCGCGATGGTGTTCGGCGCGCAACGGCGAGGCGTAAGGATGCGTGCGGTCGGCATCGCCCACGTAGTGGTTCCAGAACCAGACCATGCTGTCGCGCGTGAGCATGTAGCCCTCGGCGTTCTCGCGGTACGACGGCGTGTCGAGCGCGCCGTCGGTCACCGGGTAGAGCAGCACCTGGAAGCACGGTTGCGGCGCGACGCGGTCACGCGCCATCAGCGCGACGACTGCGGCGAGGTTGCCGCCGGCGCTATCGCCTCCCACGGCGATGCGTGTGGCGTCGACGTGCCTCGCGGGCGCGTGTTCCACCAGCCATTGGAATACTGCGTAGGCATCTTCGGCGGCGGCGGGAAACCGGTGTTCCGGTGCGAGCCGGTAGTCGACCGACACCACCACGCACGCCGCGCGACTGGCGAGGCGGCGGCACGGTACGTCCACCGTGTCGAGGTCGCCCACCACCCAGCCGCCGCCGTGGCAGTACACCAGCGCGGGGAACGGGCCGTCACCGTGCGGCGTGTAGACGCGAACGCGGAGCTTGCCGGCCGGGCCGGGAATCGCCATGTCCTCCACGCGCACGATGTCATCGGGCGGACCGGCGAGCTTGCGGAAGTCGAAGGACTGCCGCGCCTGTTCCGGCGTGCAGGTGTGCAGCGGCGGCCTGCCTACGGCCGCGATCATGTCCAGGATGTAGCGGGATTGCTGGTCGAGCGCCATGTCGATCCCTCTCCTCAGGCCTGCAGGAAGCCGTCGTAGCCGTTCGCCGCCACGCGCTCGCAGATGTCCCGGTAGACGCTGATGCCAGCGAGGTAGATCGGGAAGCTCATCTTCTTGCCTTCGACGTTTGATCCGTTGTACCAGGACTCGCCCTTCGGAAAGAGCGTGGCGTCGGCCACTTCATGGCAATGCTTGCTCCAGGCTTCTTCCGACTGCGGCTTCGCCTCGATGACACCGATGCCGTTCGCCTCCATGCGTCGGATGCAGGCGTCGATCCATTCCACGTGCTGCTCGATCGACCAGACCATGTTAGAAAGCACCGATGGGCTTTGCGGTCCGGTGATCGTGAACATGTTGGGAAAACCGGCAGTGGCGAGGCCGAGGTAGGTGCGGATGCGCTCGCCGTCGGCCCATTTGTCGCGCAGCGTCACGCCGTCGCGGCCTCGGATGTCGATCTTGAGCAGCGCGCCGGTCATCGCGTCGTAGCCGGTGGCGAAGACGACTGCGTCGAGCGGATACTCTGCGTCGCGGGTGCGCAGGCCGGTGGGCATGAATTCCGCGATCGGGTCAGCCTTTACGTCGACGAGCGTCACGTTGTCGCGGTTGTAGGTCTCGAAGTAGCCGGTATCCATGACCGGACGCTTCACGCCGTACAGGTATGTCGGCGTGAGCTTGGCGGCGATCTTCGGATCCTTCACGATCTCGCGGATCTTGCTGCGGATGAATTCGCACACAGTCTCGTTGGCGCTCGCGTCCGTGACGAGATCCTTGTACAGACCGTGCATCCAGCCGCCTTCGGTCCATGCCTGCTCGTAGCGCTGCAGGCGCTGCACTTCGGTATCCTCGAACGCGGAGCGGTCGCCGCGCGGCCGGGTCGTGGTGCCGCCCCACGACTTCATCACCGTGGCGTGCAGCGCCGGATAGTTGGCCTTGATCCCGTCGACATATGCGCGGTCGTAAGGATGATTGGCGGCCGGCGTGCTGTATTGCGCCGTGCGCTGGAACACGTACAGGTGTTCCGCCTGCGCGGCGATCTGCGGGATGGCCTGCACGCCGCTCGACCCGGTGCCGATCACGCCAACGCGCTTGCCCGCGAAGCTGACCGGCTCGTGCGGCCACGTGCCCGTGTGGTACTGCGCGCCGCCGAATTGCTCCAGCCCCTTGAAGGCGGGCGTACTCGACGACGACAGGCAGCCGACGCCCGAAATGAAGTACTTCGCCGTGACCTCGCGGCCGTCGTCGGTCCGCACGCGCCACTTGCCGGCCGCTTCGTCGAAGTGCGCGGAGACGACACGCGTGCGGAACTGCACGTCACGACGCAGATCGAAGCGGTCCGCCACGTGGTTCAGATAGGACAGGATTTCCGGCTGCTCCGCGTAGCGGCTCGACCACGTCCAGTCCTGCAGCAGGTCCTTCGAGAACGTGAAATTGTAGTAGATACTCTCGACATCGCAGCGGGCGCCCGGATAGCGGTTCCAGTACCACACGCCGCCCACGTCGTTGCCGACCTCGTACACCCGCGCCGAGAGGCCCGCCTCGCGCAGGCGATGCAGCATGTAGAGGCCCGAAAATCCCGCGCCGACCACAATGGCGTCGTAGTTGTCCATCTCACTGTCTCCTTCATTCTTTTCGACTGGCGCCCGACTCGGGGCCGAAACACATCGTCTGGTTTTTTCATGCTCGCATCGGCTGTTGAGGGTGTCCAATTCAACTTTTTCCGCGGCATTCCTGAAAGTCATACCGCCCGCGGACCGGGTTGGTCCCCAGAGACGCGCGGGCGCCGCGCGTGGCAGAATCAATGCCTGTCGGCGACCGGTATGAGGGAGAAAGGAGAATGGATGCGCGTCTGAAGCAGGCTGTCGCCGTGGGCAGGTTCGGCTCGTTCACGAAGGCGGCCGAAGCGGTGAATGTGACGCAGTCGGCCGTCACCAAGAGCGTGGCCGAGCTGGAGCGACGCGTCGGCTTCCCGATCTTCCTGCGCACGTCGCGGGGCGTAGTGCCAACCAGCGAAGGGCGTGCCTTCCTTGAGCGCGCCTCGCGCCTGCTCGCGGATGCGGACGAACTGCTGAGCGAAGCGAGCCGCACGGACCCGTTTAGCGGTAGCCTGCGCATCGGCATCTTCCCGCCCACGTTCGAGTGGATGCTCGCTAAGCCGCTGGAAGTACTGGTGCGGCGCCATCCGCGGCTGCTGCTTGACATCACGTCCGGCGCTAAGGAACGCGGCGTGCAACTGCTCGACCAGGGCGATATCGACATGGCCATCGGGCTCGCCTCCACGTTCTCGGACAAGGCTCGTTTCCGCGTCGAGCCCGTCGCCACCATTGCCGCCACGCTCTTCGTGCGGCGCGGGCATCCGCTGCACGCACTCGCCGCACCGGCTGCGGAAGACATGGCGCGCTATGACATGGTCCTCCCCACGCAGATCTGGGACCTGTCGCTCTATCCCATCCTCAGCCGGATCTGCGGCCATGCGGAGCCGAACCGCGTCCATCGCATCGAGAATTTCTCGCTGCAATGCAAGGTCATCGAAAACACCAACGCGTTCGGCGTCGTCGACCTGGAGCTCACGAAGACGGCGTATTTCCAGTCGCGCTTCGCCGTCGTGCCGGGCATGAAGGCGCCTGCCACCGCGGGCATCGTCTGCGCGATGCGCGAGCAATGGACGCCCAAGCCGGCCGTGGGCACGCTGGTCGACATCCTGCAGCAGGTGCATGCCGAGGGCCTGCTGAACAGCGACATCGAGAGCAGGTTGTTCGGGCACGAATGCGCGGCGTTGCCATTGGAGGACACGCCGCGCCAACGTTGATAGCTGGATTGTGCGCTGTCGTGCCTTGTGCACCGTCGCATAAGTTCCGCTGCGCTAGTGGTTTTCCCCAGCCCCCCCGTCTTGCCTGTTGCATGCGCTGCGCCGAATCGCGAAGAATTGCCGCGCCAGGAGACCAGGGGACAAAGACACATGCAACGCGAATTCGACTTCATCGTCATCGGGGCCGGCTCCGCCGGTTGTGCCGTGGCCGCACGGCTGGCCGACGGCATCGCCGACACGGTCGCGCTGCTGGAAGCGGGCGGCCACGATTTCCATCCGGCCATCACGATTCCCATCGGCATCGCTTCCACGGTGCCGAAGCCAGGACCTTTCAACTACGGCTACGCGACGGAGCCGCAGCCCGCGCTCGGCGGGCGCATCGGCTACCAGCCGCGCGGCCGGGGACTCGGCGGCAGTTCGTCGATCAACGGCATGATCTACATCCGCGGCACGCCGTCGGACTACGACCGCTGGGCCGCGTCTGGCTGCGACGGCTGGGCCTGGGACGACGTGCTGCCGTACTTCAAGCGCTCGGAGCGCAACGAACGCCTCGGCGGCCACGCGGAAGACGCACGGCACGGCGGACAGGGTCCGCTCGACGTCGCCGATACCCGCTCCACCAATCCGTTCGACCGCCGCTTCCTGCAGGCGGCGCAACGCGCCGGCCTGCGCTACAACCACGACTTCAACGGCGCAGAACAGGAAGGCGTTGGCTTTTACCAACGCACGCAGCGCGACGGCGAGCGATGGAACGCGGCACGCGCGTACCTGCACAACGGGAACCGCGACCGCATCAATGGCGGGCGCGCCAATCTCGACGTGCTGACCGGCTCGCAGGTGCTGCGCATCGTCTTCGAAGGCAAGCGCGCGACCGGCGTGGTGATCGAACGGGACGGCTGCGAGTTCACACTGCGCGCGCGACGCGAGATCATCCTCAGCGGCGGCACCTTCGGCTCGGCGCAACTCTTGATGGTCTCGGGCGTAGGGCCGGCCGCGCACCTGAAGACGCACGGCATTCCCGTCGTGCACGACGCTCCGGCCGTGGGCCAGAATTTTCAGGAGCACCCGAACCTGAAGCTGCAGCAGCGCGTGTCGAGCACCGACCTGTACGCCTTCAGCGTGCGCGGCGCGTTGCGGCTGTACGGCGAATGGCGCCGCTACAAGCGCGACCGCTTCGGTATGTTCGCGTCGAACATCGCCGAGACCGGAGGCTTCGTGAAGACGGCCCCGTCACTGGCCGATCCCGACGTGCAACTGCATTTCTCCACCGCCCTCAGCGACCCATCGGCACGCAGCGCGCACGGTTACAGCCTGCACGCCTGCGTACTGCGCCCGCACAGCCGGGGACAGGTCCTGCTGGCATCGGCCGACGCGCGCACGGCGCCCCGCATCCACCAGAACCTGCTGGCCGATCCGCGCGATGTCGAGACTATGCTGGCCGGCCTGCGCATCGCTCGGCGCGTCCTCGAGCAACAACCGCTTGCGCGACTCGGCCCGACGCCGCACAACTACGCCGGCCTGCGGTTCGACGGCACCGATGACGAAGCCGCCCGTGCCTTCATCCGCGCGACGACCGACATCATCTTCCATCCGGTCGGCACCTGCCGCATGGGCGGCGATGCTGGCTCGGTGGTCGATCCGCAACTGCGCGTGCGTGGCGTGGAAGGCCTGCGTGTCGCGGACGCCTCGGTGATGCCGACGCTGATCGGCGGCAACACCAACGCGACCGCCATCATGATTGGCGAGAAGGCGGCGGACCTCGTGCGGGGGATCGGGAGAGCGGGTGCAGCCAGTGCGCAGGGGGAGCGTGCTGTTGCGATGGACGAGGCAGTGGCGACCGGGGACAGATAGGCGTTGCCGGCGCGCATATGGACGGGTCAGGAATTCGTCGTGGCTTGAAATTCAAGGAGGATCCGGCGACAGCTTCCGGGGAGATTGGGTCATATGGCGCCCCCGGCGCGACTGGCTCAAACTGGCCGATCTCGGCTAGTTGAGGGGAGGTCGCCGATAGGCAACGGACGCGTCCTGCGACACGAGGCATATCACCTGCGGGGTTGGATGGTCGCCACTGCGAGACCTGCTCCGGCGAACGCGCACACCGCGGACACCAGCGCAACGGCGCGCAGCGCGTCCGTGATAGCTTCGGCTTCCGCCAGCGCCACGGGTGTTTGAGTCGGCAAATGGGCGTCGCCCGCTGCTGCCCCGGCTTGCGCCCCCGGCTCCAGCAACTGCCCGGTCAGGCGCGCGTCCCTCGGAACGTCCAGTTCATCCAGCCGCGCTGACAGCGCCGCTTGGTGCGACCACACGAACACGATGCCGAGCACCGCAATCGCCAGCAGGCTCGCCACACGTGCAACCGCATTGTTGATGCCGGATGCAACGCCTGCGTGGTCAGCCGGCACCGAGCCCATCACAGTCGTTGTGAGTGGCGCGACGGTGATCGTCATGCCAAGCCCGAGCACGGTGAGCGCAGGGAAGAATCCGGCCCAATAGCTGCCGCGCACAAACGGCAACGCCAGCATCACGAATCCGATTCCCGCGATACCCGGGCCAGCGCTCAACAGGATCCGTGAACCGAAGCGGCTCGTCAGGCCGCCGGTGAAGCGCGACAACAAGCCGATGATGACCGGCACCGGCAGCAGCGCCGCGCCTGCTTCAGTTGCGGTATAGGCATGTGCGCGGATCAGCGTGAACGGCAGGAAGAACAATGCGCCGCTCAGGCCGAAGTAGAGCAGCAGTGTGACGAGGTTGGCGCCGGTGAAATCGCGTGAGCGGAACACGTCGAGCGGCATCATGGGGTGACGGCTGTTCAATTCGATCATCACGAATGCGACCAGCGCGAGCGCGCCGGCGCCGATCGCGCACAGTACAAGCGGATCTGCGAAACCGCGCGCAGACGCCTCGGTCAGACCATAGGTGAGGGCAGCGAGCCCCGCTGCGACGCTAAGCGCGCCGGGCCAGTCCAACCGTTGAGACGCATCGAGCTTGTGGCTATTCGGCACCGACGAAATCGCGAGCGCGATCGTCACCACTGCAAGCGGGACGTTGAGGAAGAATATCGCGCGCCACGACAACACGTCGACGAGCCAGCCGCCTGCCACCGGCGCCGCCGCGGACGTGATCGCTCCGACGGCCGCCCAAGTGCCGATTGCCCGTCCGCGCGCTTCGCCTTCGTACACGGCGCCGATGATCGCGAGACTACTGGGTACGAAGAGTGCTGCACCAATGCCCTGCACTGCGCGCGCGGCGATCAGCGAATTCGCGCCCGGCGCGAACCCGCAAGCGGCCGACGCCAGCGTGAAGACCCCGATGCCCACAATGAATACCGTGCGGCGGCCAAGCTTGTCGCCCATCGATCCGCCCACCAGCACGATGGACCCGAGAAAGAGCAGGTAGGCGTTAACGATCCACTGCATCGCCGCGACGCTCGCGCCGAGTTCGCTCTGAATGGCGGGTAGCGCGACATTGACGACGGAGCCGTCGATGAACGCCATGCTTGAGCCGAGGATCGTCGCGGCGAGTGCTAGACGCTTGCGCCGGCACGGGCGGTCGACCGCGGTGGGCTGCGTGCGGATGACGAGTGCGTCGCACGGGCTCGCTTGTGCAGCGACGACGTGCGCGGTCATTTGGTCGCTATCGAGAAGATCCGGGTTGGCCAAGCTCGCTCCCGTGCCGGTCGATGGTGACTACTAGCATAGTAACGGGAGCGCGTGACCGCAGATACGGTTGGTCGGGTGCGTGCGAGCGGTCGGTCGCGGCGCCCATCAGTTGCGCGGTCCGCCTCGTCGAGCGCATGGAACCAGGCGTGATCGCTGCCATCGATCTGCACCAGTTCGCCCCGGAAATGCGGTTCGACGCCGGCTTCCGGGTGTCCGGGAAGCTGCGCCCACCCAAAATGCATCAGCCGCGCAAAGGGCGGGAATGTATATGATCCGCCATACCAAGGCTGGCAAAATCTTGATGTCGTGCCGCTCGCGCAGCGCCTCGCAGCCCAGCATTGGGCCGAAGTCGGCGAATCAGGCCGCGCACGCGGGATTCCAGGTCGGGAGGTAACTGACGGTGGCTTACGACTGTCTCTGAGCGACCCGAAACGGTCGTTTCAGCCAAGGCGATCTCCATGACTGCTTTCGATGCGCTGCGGCCGTCCCGGGCTTCGCTTGGGTCACTCTTCGCTCCCGAAGCGAAATCTCCATTTGTGCTCGGCACGCTCCACACAAGCACTGATCTCGGCGAACGGGCCCAGCGCAGCGCATTTCTCACGCTGGCCCGGCGTTTCCAGCCCATCTCGGTTCGGCCTTTCCGGGCAGTAGAGCTCAGACACCTTTTAGCTCTCGACAGCAATTGCGATGCCGTTTGCCGTAACGATGACAGCGGCTGCAGCGGCAAGTTCGGCTTCCGAGCTTTGCGCCGGCGCAGTCTCGTGCTTTGCTCGCCTGCGCTTCGCCCGCGCAAGTGGCCAGAACAATTGAACCATTCCTGGCTCCACCGGCATCCCTGCGGGCACGCCATACGCATCTTGCCGCCGCGGCTGCTGCTGCCCACTAGTTGTGCCATGCAGCGAATCCCAGATACACAGGATATTGCCGTAGTTGGATGACGCGTTGCCGTAACGGCCGAGGCCATGATGCGCGTGATGAAAGTCCTGCAATACAACAACCTTCTCTACAACATTGAGTAGCAGACAGCCAAAGCGATAGCGACGCAGCCAGAAATCCCAGCGATAGCCTGTGTGCTGCAGCAATGTCACGATACCCTTGAATGCAAATACCAGCGCCGACGCGCCCCCGGCGCCGACGTAGATCAGCACGGGCGCCATCCACAACGCCGGGACGAGAAAGTAGTAGAGCGTGTTCTCACGTCCCGCCATCAGGACATTCAGGTAGGTCGGGGTATGGTGGGGCTTATGCAGGCGCCACAGGAATGGCCAATGATGCGCCATGCGATGGAGCCAGTAGTTGAGGTAGTCGTCGACGGCCAGTAGGAGAAAGAACAATAGCCACATCGGGACGTGAGCAAGAGCCCCTTTCCATTGCGGTAGAAATCTGGCAATCGGCCACGCTAGCGCCACGAGAAGCAGCGCCCGAACAGAAAATGTCATGACCTGGCTGAGCAGATTAACGGCGATTTCATGCCTGCTCGATGCTTGCGGGCTGCGAAATTGTCCAGTCGAAAAATCGAGCGCAAGCAACAGGAACATCAGGCCAAAAATGACAATCAAATTCATCTACACACTCCCGATCTTACCGCTGAGCGGCGGCGTCCTGCCGGTCTTCCATCAGAAAGACGGGCTTTCCAACTTTGGAAGGATTGACGGTCGCCTCGACCGCGACACTACCTGAGATACCGGAAAAATCACCGGTACCGCTGTCTATGGAGATCAATCCGCGATCGGCATGGTCTGCATCACCGCGGTAGTGGAGGTAAGCCACTCCCCCCGCAGTAGATTTCAGTTCGCAGTCGCCCGTGCCATCGACCTGCTTCTTGCCGGCCAGCGTATCGACGATATTGCACAGCGCGTAAAAGCGGACCGTCTTGCCCTGCGCCATGATGATCCCCGCACCTTCGGAGAGGATGTCCACGCGCGAGCGCTCGGGCGTGATATTCATATGCGATAAGTTTTTGACGGCGCCAGCAACGGTGATGTGTATAGGGTCGCTGGCGGCTTGACTCTGAGCAGCGAGAGTTATCAGTACGCAAGGCACAAGAATTTTCTTCAGCACGTGGATTTCCTGGGAGAAGTGGGATCAGGCGGCCGCCGCACCAGCGAGATGGCTGCGGTCGAGGAACCGGTCGTAGTGGACACAATGCGGTGGCGTGACGCCTTGCAGCTTTTCCAGCGTTGCATCGATCATGGGCGGCGGGCCACACAGATAGAAACTGCTATCGGTCAGACTGCAGAAGCGTTCGAGATGCTCGGTGGAGAAGCCGCGCAGACCTTCCCAGCCGGAATCGGGCGCCTCTTCGGACAGAACCGGAAGCACTAGCAGGCGCCTAGGGCCTGGCCAACGCTCTTGTAGTTGCGCGAGTTCGTCCGTGCAATAGAGGTCGCGCTGGCTGCGAGCGGCAAAGAAAAGCGTTATATCCGGGGCGCTGGCGCGCAACGACATGTGCTCCAGCATGGATTTGATCGGGGCGAGTCCGCTGCCACCCGCGATGCACACGACGGCGCGCCCATCGTCGCGATATCCAAACTCGCCGAGCGGGCCCGTCAAGCTGACAGGCTGGCCGACACGGCTCGCGGCAAACAGCCATTCGGTGAATTGCCCGCCGGACACGCGCCGCACATGGAATTGCACTTCTGTTTGCGGTTCTTTCCCGGGCGCCGAGCAAAACGAGTAGCAACGCGGCGTGTCCTCCAGGGACGGATGGCCCGGGACGCGAAGCTGGGCATATTGACCAGCACGGTAGGAGAGCGCGTTGTCCAGTTCGACCGTAACCAGCCGGATATCATGATTTAACGCTGCAACCGATTTGATCCGCCCGTTCGTGTTGATCAATGCGCCGACGTGCATGTCGTTTGACAGGCCAGGAACCGCCAGCACTACATCGCTTCGCGCTTCGCTTTGGCATGCCAGCAAGTAGCCCCGCTGCAGCGCGGCTGCGTCGACGTGATGGGAAATATCGCGCTTGAGTTGTACCCTGCCTCGTATGAGGCGACAGCGGCATGAACCGCATTCGCCCGTCATGCAAAGGTGAGGGATGCGTATACCCTGGCGCACTGCGGCTTTGAGCAGGGATTCGCCAGGACGCAGCCAGCAGGATTCTGCGCCGTCCGCCACTTCGAGGCGAAACCCTGCTATGGGCGTGTCATCGCGCACCGTCTTCGTGTTGTCTGAGGTATTCATCATCTACTTCTCCGGCCTTTCAGTGCTCTAGACAGCGCCTTTCGCTCTTTGCGGCTGGGTCGCGCCACGCTTGCCACGCGAGCTTTATATCAGTCAGGTTCCGAATAGAATGTGAATAAGTTCACAATGTGGAGGAGAGGATGGCTTCCTACGCCGCTATTGCACCGCGTTTGTTGCTTGCCGCGCTCGATGAAGATATGCGCGCAGAGTTGCTGAAGTTGGGAACAGGAGTTCGCTACCGATCTGGCAGGACGATCCACCGCCAGGGTGACTACGACCGCTCATTTCAAATCGTCCTGGAAGGCAGGGTGAGTTTTAGCCGCATGGATAGCGAGGGCCGGCGGGTCACTGTGGCCGCTATTGGTCCCGGCGAAGCTTTCGGCGAAATTCCCCTATTGACGGGGCGTCCGCGCACCCATGACGCGGTAGCGGTCGGTGCGGTACGGTTGCTTCGCATCTCCGATCAACAGTTTCGGCATCTGCTGAACCGGAAGCCAGATTTGCGCGACCACTTGCTAGCGGAACTGGCTCAGAGGCTGATACATGCGGCGGACAAGCTCGACAGCGCGCTTCGGCTGGCGGTGCCGCAACGCGTTGCCCAATATCTCGTCGCCGAGGTTGACGCCCGCGCAGGCCAGCTATCACTCGACGTGAGGCAGGCGGACATTGCGGACGCACTCGGTGTGACGCGAGAGGCGGTCGCTGCGGCCTTACGACGATACCGAGAGACCGGACTGATCGAAACTCGGTACCGCGCAATCAACGTTCTGGACCTCGAAGCATTGCGTATTGCGGTCGAGCATGGTCCTTGAGATCAGGAAGGCAGTACGGGCGACTGACGCATCGGGACGGTAGGACTGTAGGGCCGCAGATAACTACCTGCCGCCTGTCGACCTATGCGCTCAGATACGCAAAGAGCTCGTGTCAGTTCTTCATCGAATTCCCGATTGCTCAGCCGCAGCGGCCCCGGATTGGGTGAGCATTGCATTGATGATGCGGCCAATGGCGAACCGACACGCAATACGGATACGCCGCTCCACCGGAGCAAGGTCAGGTTCCCCATGCAGTCGTGCGAGCAGCGGCACGGATCTGTCGATGTCGTTCGGCGGGTATAAGTCGTCTGGGAACGGCGCGCATGCGCTCGCCGAGTAGTTGGAGGTAGAGACGGTATCGCTGTGAGTAGTGCGCGCTTGTGCGCCCGAACCCATACGATTTTGCTGGTGATGCGAATTGCGTCCTCGATATGCGAGCGGCCAGTGGCTGAAGCAAAGCCGCCACCCGGGTGTCGCGCCGACGGCCGAGGCGAATGGCGCCTCATGGCCGAACCCGGAAGTTCGTCTCCGGCCAGTCCTCGATCGCCCCGACTAAGCTACGAACTTTCGTGGTCGACCCAATTCAGTCAGTCAAATTTCTACAAACCGGCCATTTGCTCGTCGTGGCGTGCAATAAGGCTACTGTCCCAGCGAGAACGAGCCGAAGCGGCGAATGGCGAGTGGCGAATAGCGAATGGCAACGCCTACGCCAATCGCAGATCCCACAACACATCAAGTACGTGTTGCGTGGAACGCTCAACATGCCCCGCGCGATGTGCGATGCCGAGCCGACGCCACAACGCCGGGCGCAGTGGACGCATGACAATGCGCTTGTCGGGTAACGGCGTGGTGGCCTCATGGGGCAACAGCGCCGCGCCGTAACCTGCCGCTACCAGACTCTTGATCGCATCGTTGTAGTTGAGCTGAATGCGCGGCGCAGGATGGTGCCCTCCGGCCGCGAACCACTCCGTGGTCAGGCGCGAGAGACGCGTGGTCGCGTCATTGAGAATGAGAGGTTGGGCGGCGAGCCATGCGGGCGTGACGCGGGCCGGACACTGCCAATGCGCCGGCAAGAAGGCCATCACGGGGTCGCGGCGCCAGGGCTTTATCACGAGTCCGGCCACCGGGGGCTGAGGCAGTGCGATCAGCCCGACATCCAGCGTTCCATCCGCCAGCCGGGACAGCGTTTCATGCGAAGTGAGTACGGCAACCTGAATGTCGATAGCGGGATGGTGCTTGCGCAGCACCTCAAGTGCTTGCGGCAACAGGTGCGCGATCACGCCAGTCGACGCACCGAGCCGCGCGCGCCCTTCGAGCCCCTGTACCTGGCGTTGAATATCGTCCAACGCCTGCTCCGCATCAGCCAGCAGTCGACGCGCGCGCTCCACCAGCACCTCGCCTATCGCCGACGGCCTGACATGCCCGCGCTTGCGTGACAGGAGTGGAGCCCCGATGCGGTCTTCGAGTTCAGCGATGTGGAGGCTGACCGTTGGCGGCGCCAGGTGCAATGCGCGCGCCGCCTCGGCAAATGAGCCACGGTCGGCAATGGCGACCAGAGTGCGCAAACGGTCCAGGCTGATCTCTCGCATGCTGGCCTCCAGATTCAGAAAATCTGAATCTTCACGTTATGAAATACAACTTTCTCTATTCTAGCGGCCAATGGAACATAGGGGCTCGTTCTCCTTGTTAAACCCCACAGTCACCGGAGTATTCCGCATATGAGCTCTCCCGTTGTTTTCATCGACGGCGACCAAGGCACCACCGGGTTGCAAATCCACGAACGGCTGCGCGATCGGACCGACCTCAGGCTATTCACGCTTGCCGCTGCGGAGCGCAAGGATCCGCGGTGTCGCGCGCAAGCCATCAACGCCTGCGACATCGCCATCCTCTGCCTGCCGGATGCCGCCGCGCGCGAGGCAGTGGATGCCATCGTGAATCCCGCCGTCAGGGTCATCGACGCCAGTTCCGCCCACCGCACGCAACCGGACTGGACCTACGGCTTTCCGGAAATGACGCAGGGACAGGCTGAGCGCATTGCGAACGCGCGTCGGGTCACCAATCCCGGTTGCTATCCGACCGGGGCCATTGGCTTGCTGCGTCCCCTGTTGCAGGCCGGGCTCATACCGGGCGACTACCCTGTCAGCATTCATGCGGTGTCGGGCTACTCCGGACGCGGGCGCGCTGGCGTGGAGGAACATGAGGGACAGGGTGCCGTCAATGCGCCGGCATACCAGGTATATGGCCTGGCACTCGCGCACAAGCACCCGCCGGAGATCCAGTTGCACGCCGGGTTGGCGCAGCGTCCCATTTTTGTCCCGGCGTATGGCGCGTTCCGCCAGGGCATCGTGCTGACGGTGCCCCTGGCGTTGCGGCTGCTGCCACCCGGCGTGGATGGCGCCGCGCTACACGCATGCCTCGCACGCCACTATGCCGATGCGGCCCACGTACGTGTCCTGCCGCTGGACGAATCACGCGCCTTGCAGCACCTGGATCCGCAAGCGCTGAACGCAACGAACGACATGCACTTGAGCGTGTTTCCCAACGCGGAACACGGGCACGTCCTGCTGTCCGCGGTGTTCGATAATCTTGGCAAAGGCGCGTCCGGCGCTGCGGTTCAGAACCTGGACCTGATGCTCACGCGGCAATAGTGAATAGTGGCCGATGGCTTGCGCTAACGAAGCACCTGGCGTGGCCCCAGACGCTCAGGCCTTCGCGGGACGCCCGGTCTTGATGGCTTCGACTTTTGAGACCGCGGCCAGCAGTTGCTCCGGCGATCTCGCGGCAAGCAGCAGCAAGCCGGCGCGCAGGATCTCGCTCTTCTTGATGTGCACGCCCGCGTCCAGGCATCGCTGCTTGAGTTCGGCGATTTTCTCGTAATCGGACTTCGGCATCGTGAAGCTGTCGCGCAGCACCTTCTCCTTCTTGGCGCCCTGCGCCTTTTTCGGCGCGGTCACATCGGCGCGCGCTTCCACCTTCGATGGTTTGCTCTTCCGGGGTTTCGTCCCGGCCTTGGTTTCGGCCTTCGTTGCCGCCTTCGTTGCCGCCTTGGGCACTGCCTTGGTCACTGCCTTCTTGCTGCCCGAGCCCTTTGGCGTCTTCTCCTTGGAGGCGGCTGCGTTGCTGTCGGCTGCTGGCGCGCTCGTCGGAAAATGAAAGACCTCGTTCGTCGGCGGCTTGATGATGGGTGAATTCACGGTGATTCTCAAATCAAAAAAACAGGCTAAACAGTATATACCGTTTAGCGACGGGCATCGGGCGGCTCCTCAAGCCGCCCCCTTCGCCCGTGCGGGGCGCCTCGGTTATTTGCCGGTGGCGTCGACGGGGATGCCGGTGTCGCTGCCGGCCGCGCCGCCTCGTCCGGGCCGCCGCACGGCTCTCACCTTCCCGCTGCTGCCGCCTCCGCAGAAGAACTGGTCGCCGCCATCGGACTCGAGTCCCGACACGCCAACGCCGGCTGGCATCTCGATGCTCTCCAGGACCTTTCCCGTGCGGGGATCGACTTGCCGCAACTCGCTCTGCTCACCCTCCCAGGTGCCGTGCCAGAGTTCTCCTTCGATCCAGGTGACCCCGGTGACGAAGCGATTGGACTCGATGGTGCGAAGAATCTCCCCGGTTTGGGGATCGACCTGATGGATCTTGCGCTCCCGGTACTGCCCCACCCAGAGCGTCCCTTCGGCCCATGCGAGTCCCGAGTCGTTGCCACCGCCGGGCGCCGCAATCGTGGCGACCACGCGGCCGGTCTGCGGATCGATCTTCTGGATGCGATCCTCGGCGATCTGGAACAGGTGCTGGCCGTCGAAGGCCGTTCCTGCGTGTGCGGCGACATCCATGGAGCGCAGCGTCTTGCCGCTTGCCGGATCCAGCGCGATCAGCTTGTCGCCGGTGGCGAACCAGACTTGCCGACCGTCATACGTGACCCCGTGCACGCTGTCGACACCCGGGAAAGGGCCATATTCACGGGTGATTTCTGCCGCCGATCGTTTCATGTTTCCATCCTCGTGACACCGTAGTGAAGTGCAATCGATGAGCTGCAATCGATGAAGTGAATTCTAGTCACCCGGCAGTGGCGCGGGGAGTAACAAGGTCGTCGCGAATCCCGCCACGGGCGGCGTCAGCCAGCGGCGCGCGCGCCCGCGGCCAAACGACTGCACCTTGCCCGCTGCCGCGAGCGCGTCGAGTGCCCGCTGCACGGTGCGCTGGCTAGCGCCAAGGGCCACCGCCAGGGCCGAACTCGACCATGACTCACCGTCTGCAACGAAGGCGAGCACCGCCGCGTGCGCCTCGTCCACGGGTCTCGCCAGCACGACAACCTCGTGGGCGACTTGCGGCACCAGCGCAAACCCGCGCTGGGTTGCGCTCACGCCAGCCAGCGGCCCGAGCACCGTGCGAAGCCGCCCGATTTCAACGCGTAGCCGCGCGCGATGCGACGCATCGGCGTGCCTGGCACGGAATGCCCGCGCAACGAGCGCGTCTCTCGGCACGTCCGCGGGCCACGCTTCGGCCAGCGCGCGTGCGAGCGCGAACAGCACCGGACGCCTCGCCAGCGAGACCACCGTGCCCGCGTCACGCACGGCATGACGGCACGCGTCCACGACGAGCGCCTTGGACGCCAGCAACGCTTCCACCTCATCGAGCAGGAGGAGCCGCTCCTCCCCACGCGCAATCAGGCGCGCCGCGGGCGTTTTCAGGACGAGCCATGCGCTCTGGACCTCCGCCGTCAGCGCGGGGATGCCGGCGTGGCGCGCCGCGTGCTCGGCCCGGGCAAGCGCGGCGCGTGCCGCCTTCGTGCGCAGGCGCCGTATCGCAATCCCCGCGACGACCAACGCATGGGCGGCCCTGGACGCGGGCGGAAAGGGTGCCGGGTCGAGCTGGGCCAGCGCAAGCTCGGCGTCGTCGAGGCGCCCGATCAGGAGGAAGCGCCGGGCTTCGAGAAACCGCGCGTGCGCGGCGTTCACCCGGTCGCCGTGCGCCTCCAGGGTTGCGCGCGCCGCGTCGAGCGCCTTCGCTGGCCAGCTCAGGTCGCGCGAGACCAGCGCGATCTCCGCCTCGGCGACGACGCACCGCGCGCGGGCTACGGCCTCTTTCGGGCCGAAGGCGCGCGCCGCGCTTCGCACCAGCGCCTTCGCGCGCACGAGATCGCCAAGCTGCGCCATCGCGATGCCGCGCAGCGCAAGCGCTGGCGCGTCGTCGCGCAAGGCAACCCGGTTCAGCGCGCCAAGCGGGTCACCCGCCGCGAGCGCGCGCGCCGCGGCCGTGATCAGCGCATCCATCGGAATCCCAATCGCGCCCCCCTTGTCACTCCCACCGTTCGGATGCCCGGCACTAATCTATCACGACCACCAACCCGCACATCGTACCCAGCACGGAGCGAACGACGATGGACACCCAACGAAGGAAAGCATGATGACGCAACACATGACCGCGACACGCGAAGAGTGGCTGGCAGCGCGGCTCGCACTGCTCGAAGCGGAAAAGGACCTGACGCGGCGCAGCGACGCGCTCGCGCGGCAACGCCAGGCGCTGCCGTGGGTCCGGGTCGACAAGGCGTACCGGTTCGAGACCGACGAAGGCAGCGCCTCGCTGGCGGACCTCTTCCGGGGACGCTCGCAGCTCCTTGTCTACCATTTCATGTTCGGGCCCGACTACACGGCGGGGTGCCCGTCCTGCTCGTCGATCGCGGACGGGTTCGACGGCGTCGTGGTTCACCTGGCGAACCACGACGTCACGCTTGCGGCGGTGTCACGCGCACCGCTGGCGAAACTGCAGGCATACAAGCGGCGAATGGGTTGGACATTTCCCTGGGCGTCCTCGCTCGGCAGCGACTTCAACTTTGACGCCAACGTCTCCTTTACCGAGGCGCAACAGCGCGACGGGTTCGTCGACTACAACTACCAGCGCGGCGGCCACGCGATGGACGCCACACCGGCTCCGGAACCCGTCGCCCGGTTCGCGGCCACATGCGGCACCGACGCGGCTACGTACTCGCGCGATCGGCCGGGCCTGAGCACGTTCGTGCTTGAGGATGGCGTGGTCTATCACACCTACTCCACCTATGCGCGCGGGGTGGACGGCCTCTGGGGCATGTACCAATGGCTCGACCGCGCCCCCAAGGGACGCAACGAGACGGGCATCTGGTGGCGCCGCCACGACGAGTACGGCGAGCGCTGAGCCAGGCCATGGGCACGACAGGCGGGCCGCGCCCGGGTCCGCTCACTGCGCCAGCGTCTTGCGCAAAGCTGCCTGCGGGTTGGCTTGCGTTGCACGCGATGTCCGCGGCGGCCTGGGCGAATATAATGCCAGGCTCCTCCCCTGCCCCGCATCCGCCCATGAAGAACGCCGCATTGTTGACCCTGGCGCTGGCCTTGCACGCAACCGCGCAGGCCGCCGGCGACGCGCAGGCCGGCAAGGCGGTATTCACCTCGAAGTGTGCCTCCTGCCACAGCGTCGGGCCCTCGGCGCGCGCCGCCTTTGGCCCCCAGCTCAATGGGATCTTCGGCAGGGTCGCCGGCGGCACGACCGACTACAAGTACTCCCCGGAGATGAAGAAATCGGGCATTGTGTGGTCCGAGAAAACCTTGAGCGCGTTTATCGCGTCGCCGAGCAAGGTTGTGCCCGGCACCAGGATGCGCTTCTGGGGAATCAGCAACGAGCGGCAGATCGCAGACCTGCTGGCCTACCTGCATGCGTACCAGTAACCTTCGCTCCTAGGCCCCCACGCCTTCTCGGACAACTTATTTCTTCAACGAATTTCAGGCTCAGGACACCAGCACTACAGAAAGCATCAAACGCTCCGTAACCGATAGAATAGGTGCCGGCGCCACATGGCATGGCGCCCCCACAGATCTGATCCGGAGTTGGCATGGAACCCCTCTCATTCGAGTTTGTCACCGTCGAGGAAGCGAGGCTGATCCTGGATGGCGCCGTGCCCACGCAAGGCGAGCCCGACTGGGCTGGCCAGCGGCAACCCGAAACCGCGGAAGCGAAAACCCTCTCGGCCACCGCGCTCAAATGGCTGGCTGTGCTGCCACCACAGGCGCGGCCCCTGGAACTGTGCCGCAGCTATCCGCGCATCGGCAACCAGCTGGCAGCGCTTTGGGCCGACCCAGCCGCGCTATCGAATTTCCTGGCGGACCTGCTGATCGACAAGCGCGGCGGCCGCCAGGGGTTCCCCGGCGGCATCGCGCTTGAATTATCGCAACTGCAGGAGCACGTTCTGCGCACGATGGAGCCGTAACGGCATAACGCCTTGACGCCATAACGCCATCGCGGCAATGCCGCAGTGCGGCGTATCGGCAAGGATTTGGCGTTCCGCTTAGTGCGCCCTTCCCGGCGTGCAGTCTTCCACCATGCCGGAGATGCGGCTGGCGCTCATCATGGGGTGCCACTCCCCGGAACTGCGGATCTCGACGTCAGTGCCATCGGCGCCCTCGGTAGCGCGCCGCAAGCTGATCAGGTGGAAGAACTTGTATTCATCCGCGTCCGCACGCCCGACCCGGATATCAACCTTGCCCGGTTCCGGATACGCGATCACGGTGGCGTCGTCGCCCAGCCGCTGCTTCAGGCACAGCACCACGTCGCCTACGCTGGCCTTGGCGTGCACGCGCTTCGGCTCCATGGCCTGGATGGAATTGGCGGTCACGCCGCCCGAACAGGCCGACAGCCATTGCGCCGCCATCGCGACAACCAGCAATGCCCGTACCCGTACCCGACCTTTTGACATTCCCGCTCCTTGGCTAGATGAGTCGGGTGATGTTACAGCAAGTGAATTCGGATGCTGATGCTGATGCGCTCGCCGCGCGCGAGACACGACGCGGTAGAAGCAAAAAAGCAAAAGGCCCGCACGGATGCAGGCCTTTTGCTTTCAATCTTGGTGCCCAGGAGAGGACTCGAACCTCCACAGTGTTGCCACCGCTAGGACCTGAACCTAGTGCGTCTACCAATTTCGCCACCTGGGCTAGGTGAGGTTGCGAATTCTACCCAACGTAACGAAATTTGCAAGTGCTGGCCGCGCTGAATCAGCAGAAAAGTACAACTTTCCCCGAGCACGCCCGCTGACGGCCCCGCTTGCGTCCGTCCGGCCCAGGGCGATGGACAAGCCGCCGGAGAAATTTCCATTCATCACTTGGCGCACAGTACACGGCCCACACCGGTTGGCCGCCCTCCCAGCCCAGCGTATTTTTTTCTGGCATTCCTCCCGTGCCCTGTCGATTTCGACGGCTCCCGTTCGTCGTCCCAATGACGGCGCGCGCAAGGCTCGCCGCTTCGCAGGCAATCCCAAAGGAGACCGGACATGCATTACATCGATGGATTTGTTGTCGCCGTGCCCACGGCCAAGCGCGACGTCTACCGCGCGCACGCCGAGGCTGCCGCCGTGGTGTTCAAGGATCATGGCGCGCTGGGGCTGGTCGAGTGCTGGGGCGACGATGTGCCCGAGGGCAAGCTCACCTCGTTCCCGATGGCCGTCAAGCTGGAGAAGGATGAGACCGTGGTCTTCTCCTGGATCACCTGGCCATCGCGCAAGGCCCGGGACGAAGGCATGAAGGCCTCGATGGAAGACCCCAGGCTGCGCAGCCAGGGGCCGATGCCGTTCGACGGCAAGCGGATGATCTTTGGCGGCTTCGAGGTGATCGTCGACGCTTAGTGGCTTGACGGCAGTGCGTGATTGACCTTGCCCGGGGTTCCCGGGCTGGGACCGTTTTGGCCAGAGGGGCACTTTCGTGCGCACCCCTCAACGCGGCTTCTTCGCAGCGTCTTGCGCCTGCGCCCACAAGCGCTCCTCCTGAGCCCGCAGCTCAGGGGTGAGCTCGGCACCAAAATCGTCGAGCTCGAACAGCGGGCGAATCTCGATCTCGGAGTCGCTTTGCATGGGGTTGGGGCAGCGCTTGACCCATTCGACGGCCTCTTCCATGGACTTGACTTGCCACAGCCAGAACCCGGCGACCACCTCCTTGGTCTCTGCGAACGGTCCATCGACCACGGACCGCTGGCTGCCAGAAAATTGCACCCGCTTGCCTTTGGCGCTCGGGTGCAAGCCCTCGCCCGCGAGCATCACGCCGGCCTTGACGAGTTCTTCATTGAAGTTGCCCATGGCGGTAAGCAGCGCCGTGCTGGGCATTTCGCCGGCCTCTGACTCTTTCGTTGCCTTGATCATCACCATGACACGCATCGTCGCTCTCCTTGAGTGGATTTAGGGTGCCGCACGTCCTGAGCCCGGAACAGGTTTGACGGGCGGCTCTGATACTACGACGAATCGGGATACCGGAAATCGACAGCGCCTTCAAAGTATCTGGTGGGAGGAGTCTGCCCGGCCCGACCTGGCCCGATTCAGCCCGACCTGGCCGCGAGGCGCGACAATCACATCCGATCGGTTTTTTTAAGCCTCGCTTAAGACTCGGCCCGTAGACTGCGATCACACAAGATAACCCGGACCCCCGGATAGGAGCTGCCATGACCCCCCAAGAGATGCAAGCGCTGGAAGGCTTCCTGACCCAACTCACGCAGGCCAGGGCTGGCGCCAAGGACCCCCAGGCGGACGCCCTCATCGCCGACGCGGTCGCCAGGCAGCCGGATGCCGCCTACCTGCTGGTCCAGCGCGCCATGATGCTTGACCATGCCCTGGCGACGGCAAAGGCGCAGATCTCCACGCTGCAAAGCCAGTTGCAGATGGCGCAGGCCAATGGCACCAATCGCTTCCTCGACCCGGAAAACGCCTGGGGCAACAGTGCCAACCGCGTGGCACCCAGCCCCGTCATGCCGCCGCCGATGACCGCGCCCGTGGCGCCGCCGCAGGCCTTCCAGGCGGCCCAGCCTGCGCCCGTGCAGCCACCATCCCGGCCCGGATTCCTGAGTGGTGGCCTGGGCGGCGCGCTGGGCGGCATTGCCACCACAGCTGCCGGCGTGGCCGGCGGCGCGCTCCTGTTCCAGGGCATCGAGAACATGTTCCATCGCAACGGCAATGGCAACAGCGCAAGCGGCTTTCTGGGACAGCCAGGCGCAGGGGCGCAGCCAACGGAGACCGTCGTCAACAACTACTACGGCAATGACGACCGCTCGCCGCTGGGCTCGCCGGATGCGGCACTGGACAGCGGCCTTCTGGATGACGCATCGGGCAACGACGACTTCCTGAGCGACGACACCTGGAACGCCTAGCGCGTTCGGGGGCTTGCCAGGCGTGCATGGCAGCGGCCTGACTTGCCCCACCGCTCTGATTGCACTGCGGCACCCCGGGTGGAGATGACACCGGCAACGGCGATACACTCTTGCACTACGCTTCTCACCCTGGGAACCCGATCCATGCCGCAACCTCGCTTGCTCTATCCCGCCATCGAACCCTATGAAACCGGCACGCTCGATGTCGGCGACGGCCACGTGGTCTACTACGAACGCGTCGGCACACCCGGCGCCAAGCCGGCCGTCTTCCTGCATGGCGGCCCTGGTGGCGGCATATCGGCCGACCACCGTCGCCTGTTCGATCCGGCGCGCTACGACGTCATGCTGTTCGACCAGCGCGGCTGCGGCCGCTCCACACCCCACGCCGGGCTGGAAGCCAATACCACGTGGCACCTGGTAGACGACATCGAGCGCCTGCGCAAGCTCGCCAACGTAGAGCGCTGGCTGGTCTTTGGCGGCTCCTGGGGCTCCACGCTGGCGCTGGCCTATGCGCAAAAACACCCCGAGCGGACCAGCGAACTGGTGCTGCGCGGGATCTATACCGCCACCCAGGCGGAACTGGATTGGTATTACCAGCACGGCGTATCCGAGATGTTCCCCGAGAAATGGGCCCGCTTCCAGGCGCCCATCCCGCAAGCCGAACGCGGCGACATGATGGCCGCCTACCGCAAGGTGCTGACCGGCAGCGACACGGCAAAGCAGCTGGAGGCCGCCCGCGCATGGAGCGTGTGGGAAGGAGAAACCATCACCCTGCTGCCCGACCCTGCCAACACCGCCAAGCATGACGACGGCCATTTCGCGCTGGCGTTTGCGCGGCTGGAGAACCACTACTTCACGCATCTCGCCTGGCTGGAAGACGGCCAGTTGCTGCGCAACGCGCATCGCCTTGCCGGCATCCCCGGCGTAATCGTGCACGGGCGCTACGACATGCCCTGCCCGGCCCGCTACGCCTACGCGCTGCACCAGGCATGGCCAGACTCGGATCTGCACCTGATTGAAGGGGCGGGGCATGCCTGGACCGAGCCCGGCATCATGGATCAGCTGATTGCCGCTAGCGACCGGTTTGCCGCGGCGCAATGATCGTCCTGGTGCTGCCAGCCCTGGGCGGCACAGCGCCGAAAGCACCGACAGCACCGAAGCGGACTTTTGATGGCCGGCGGTTGGGGTCTTGAACACCCGTGTCCTAGACTGGAAGACCGCATTGCCGCCACCCGGCCGCGCATTGGCCGGCGGATAGCAAAGCGCCGTTCAAGGCTCTCACCGACAGGGTGCACTATGGAATTCCTGAACTCCGGCAAAGTCCTCCCCGCAGGGCTGCCATTCTCCGAAGCCGTGCGCGTCGGCGATATGTTCTACCTCTCTGGACAGATGGGCATCGTCCAAGGCAGCACCCGCCTGGTGCCCGGCGGCATCCGCGAAGAAGCCAAGCAGGCGCTGATGAACATCCGCATCACGCTGGAAGCACACGGCCTGTCGCTCAAGCACGTCGCCAAATGCACCATCTTCCTGGCCGACATCAGCGAATGGCAAGTGTTCAACGAGGTCTACAAGGAATTCTTCCAGGCACCCTATCCGGCGCGCAGTGCGCTTGGGGCGAATGGGTTGGCGCTTGGGGCCAGGGTGGAGGTGGAGTGCATTGCGGTGTTTAGCGGCTGAGTGGCTGAGTGGCTGAGTGGCTGAGTGGCCGAGTGCCTGATACGGCGGCTACGAGCGGCCACGCCCCCGCCTGCGGGACGGTGGCACAGCTCGCCCTGCCGCCCTGGCTCAGAGCATGCCCTGCACCCGGTTCAAAGCCTCATCCAGCTGCTGCTTCAACGGGGTCAGCAGGCAGTGCAGCCCGTGGCTGTCCTCCACATCGTCGCTATCAAAATCCAGCAGCCTGAGCACAGCGCCAAGCCCTGCACTGACGCGCAGCAGGTCGGCGCAGCTTTCTTGCGCGGTGCTTTGCGCACGGCTACGAAGTTCCTCGAGTTGGTAGGCCAGTTCCTGGACGCTGAGCTTGGTGGGCGTGTCGGCCGGGAAGGTCAGGCGGATTAGTTCTGCTAGCAGGGAGGATTGCCGGGAGATGGCGAGCGAGCGCTCTGGTGGATCAAGGTGAGTGGTTTGCTCTGAGCGAGCGACGGTATTAGGCATTGCGGCCTCCAGTGACAGAATGGAAGGCCCGCCGCTCATTTCCACATGAGGGTGGCGGACCCGCAGCGGGGGTGGAAACCGGCGTCACTACATCCGGTCAGCCCGAAGGCTGCCCCGCCCGGCCCGCCATAGAAAAGTTATAGGCGTGCGCGAACGCAACGGACACAAAAAAGCCGCAGAAAGCGGCAGTCCGCTAGTGACGAATCGGGTTTCCACACCCGGTCACCCTTGTTTGGGGTGACGTGGCAGATTTTCGGCCAGCCAACGGTCGAAGTCAATCGACCCGGCGGAGCTAGGAATCGCCGACGTGTCGCAGCTTTCGCGTTCGCGCCACGGTCGATCTCCCCCTCGAGACCAGTTCGCCTGCAGCCCCGCTGATTGGTTACTCGCCCGCCATCGCCTGCACTTCGCGACACCATCCGGCGTTTCATCGCAGCGACCTGCCCAACGCGCCAGTGTCGGCCGAACATGAGCATCATCGCGTTTCCCCCTGACAAGACTGGACGCCCCCATGCTCACCGAAATCCTCCTCCACACGCCGCGATGGGTCTGGATCCTGCTCGCGAGCCTGATCGCGCTCGGCTTCGCGCAAGCCGTCCCCAGACGGATGACGCCGGCCCGCGCCACGGCTGTGCCCGTGGCCATGGCGGTGGTCTCGCTGGGCGGCGTCATGTCAACCTTCTCGGCGCAACCGCTCGCGCTGCTTGGATGGGGCATCGGCGCGGCTGCCGCGCTGGCGCTGGCCCACACCGTCGGCGCCTGGAACGGCATTCGCTGGCTGGAGGCCGATCGCCGCCTGCTGGTGCCCGCAAGCTGGGTGCCGCTGTCGTTGATCCTCTGCCTGTTCATCACCCGCTACGGCGTGAGCGTGGCCATGGCGGTAAACCCCGGCTTGCTGTGGCATGCCGGCGTGGCGATGCCGATCGGCTTTATCTATGGTGCCGTTAGCGGTATCTTCCTCTCACGTAGCCTGGTGACCTGGCGGCTGACCCGGCAGGCAATGCTCGACAGCGTGCCGGGCTGATCACTCAGGCCGCCACTGATGCCAGCAACTCAAGCCAGCAACCGCTGTCCCGAACCACGTCCAGGCCTGCCGTCATGAACGCATTCGAGAAGTTTCAGCTGTTTATCGCGGCCCCGTCGGTACTGGCATTCGCCTTGATCGAGGCCATCGTCTTGTCGCGCCGCCAGCGCTACGACTGGCGGGCGTTCGGGGTGTCGGCGCTGGATCTGGTGGCGCGCATCGCGGTGGGCATTGCCTTGCCGCTGTCGATCGCGGCGCCGCTGGTGCGGCTGGCGTTCGAGCACCGCTGGATGACGATCCACCCCACCGGCTGGATCGCGTTGCCGCTGCTGTTTGTCGGGCAGGAGTTCTGCTACTACTGGTATCACCGCGCGGCGCACAGGGTGCGGTGGTTCTGGAGCAACCATGCGGTGCACCACTCGCCGAACCAGCTGAACCTGTCGGCGGCGTTTCGCATCGGGGTTCTCGGCAAGCTGACCGGCACGGCACTGTTCTTCGTGCCGCTGGCCTGGATTGGCTTTGAGCCGCGCGTCGTGTTTGCCGTGTTGTCGCTGAACCTGCTCTATCAGTTCTGGATTCATGCGACGTGGATTCCGCGCCTGGGCTGGCTGGAGGGGATCTTCAATACGCCTTCGGCGCACCGGGTGCATCACGCGTCCAACCTTGAGTACCTGGATGCGAACTATGGCGGTGTGCTGGTGGTGTTCGATCGCTTGTTTGGCACCTACGTGAGGGAGCGCGAGGACTTGCCCTGCCGGTATGGCCTTGTGCATCCGATCGAGAGCGCAAATCCGTTGCGGATCGAGTTCACGCAGTGGGTGCATCTGTTGCGCGACCTGGCCGGGGCGCGCAGCTTGCGCGCGTTCCTTGGGTACTTGCTCATGCCGCCGGGCTGGACGCCGCATGGCGAGGGCAGTACCACCATGGAGCTGCGCGCGCAGGCTGGGATGTCCGGGGGCGTTGGTGATGGCTGACGTCCGGCCGCAGCGCATCATGCGCTATCCCGCCAAGGAACTGGCCTGGCTGTTTCGCCAACTGCGGATTAGCGTGCCCGTGGCGTTCGGTTCCGCCGCCTTCTTCGCCGTCATGTTCCGCGAGCCGTTTGGCATGAACCTGGTCTACGCCCTGTGCATCGCGCTGATGATACAGGCGCTGGTGAAGCTGGGGCACTATGGCCTCACGCGCTGGCTGCCAGATGCCTCGCCGGGCACTCCCGCCACGCAGCGGCGCTGGCCGGACTGGAAGTGGATGTTTCCGTGGATCGTCATATCTGGCGTAGCGGGCTATTTTGGCGGGCACGCGATTGCCAACGTGCTCACCGGTAGCCACGGCACGCCGTCGGATCTGTTGCGCAATCCGCGCACCCTGCTGCTGAGCATGACGGTGGCACTGGTGCTGGCGCTCTGCATCTCTTACTTCCACTATGCGCGCGGGCGCATGGCGGCTGCGGACGCGCGGGCGCAGGCGGCCATGCGCAGCGCAGCGGAGAATCAGCTGCGCTTGCTGGAGTCGCAGCTGGAGCCGCACATGCTGTTCAATACGCTGGGCAACCTGCGCGTGATGATCGGGCAGGATCCGCAGCGCGCGCAAGAGATGCTGAACCAGGTGATCTCGTTCTTGCGCGCCACGCTGCAGGCATCGCGCTCCGGCTCGCATCCGCTGTCATGCGAGTTCGATCGCATTGCGGACTACCTGGCGCTGATGCAGGTGCGCATGGGCGCGCGGCTGCAGGTCGAACTCGACCTGCCCGCCGGCCTGGCCAACCTGCCTGTGCCGCCGCTGCTGCTGCAACCACTGGTTGAGAACGCCATCAAGCACGGGCTGGAGCCCATCGTCGCGGGCGGCTGGATCAAGGTGACGGCCCGCCGCGAAGGCGGCACGCTGATGCTCACCGTGCGCGACACCGGCGCGGGCTTGAGCGAGCTGCCGCCCGGCCCGGATTGCTTTGGCACATCGCAGGTGCGCGAACGGCTCGCCCAGCTCTATGGCAAAGCGGCGAGCTTCCAGTTGCTGGATGCCGGCGATGGCAGCAGCGATGGCGGCGGCGGCACGCTGGCCATCGTGCGCCTTCCGCTCTTCTGATGGATTGCCGCCCACTCTGCCCGATATCGCCTCCATGCAAACCACTGCCCTGATCGCCGAAGATGAAGCGCTGCTGGCCGCTGACCTCCGCGCGGAGCTGGCTCGCTTGTGGCCGGCGCTGAACATCGTCGCGACCGTAGGCGATGGCGAGGCTGCCGTGACGCAGGCGCTCGCGCTGCAGCCTGACCTGCTGTTCCTGGACATCCGCATGCCGGGCATGAGCGGACTGGAGGCAGCGCAGACCCTGGCCGAGGATTGGCCCGACTCGGCCAAGCCGTTTCCACTGATCGTGTTCGTGACGGCTTACGACAAATACGCCTTGCACGCATTCGAGCATGCGGCCGTCGATTACGTGCTAAAGCCCGTGCAGGCCAACCGCCTGGCAAAGACCTGCGCGCGCCTGCAAGCCACGCTGCAACAGCGTGCGGCCCCGCAGGGCGCCCCACCATCGCTGGACGCTGCCATGGATCAGTTGCGCGCGCTGCTTGGCGTTGGCATGCCCGCGCCGCCAGCCGCGCCGGCAGCCAGCCCGTTGCAGGTGATCCAAGCCAGCGCCGGCAATACCATCGCGATGGTGCCGATCGACGAGGTGCTGTATTTCGAGGCCGCGGACAAATATGTGCGGGTGGTCACCGCGCAGCGCGAGCACCTGATTCGCATGTCGCTGCGGGAGCTGCAGATGCGGATCGATCCGGCGTGCTTCTGGCAGGTCCACCGCAGCACCATCGTACGCTGCACGGCCATTGCCAGCGCGCTGCGCGATGACAGCGGCAAGCTCACCCTGACCTTGCGCGACCGGCCCGAAAAGCTGGGGGTCAGCCGGCTCTATGCGGACGCGTTCAAGGGGATGTAGGCGCCACGGTGTCGCGCAAGTCACGGACAAAAAACCTGCGCAGGTGTCTGCGCGCCGCCAACGCTTGCCCGGCGTGTTGGCGCGGCACCATCGTTTTCCACCTGAGTTATGCCCGCCCGCGCACACGGCGCGGCGCCGGGCCATGGCATGCCGTGTGCGTGGTGAAGGGGGAGCGTCGAGCCCGGCGCTCCCCCTTCACAACCCACTCAGGAGAAGACCATGTCCACCCTATCCATCGGAAACCTGCCTCGCCTCAGCGCGCTTGAGCAGGCCGCCCGGATTGCCGTGACCGGCGGCACCGGTGTCTACCCCATGCCCATGATCATCCGCAGGGAGCCCGGCTATGGCGAGTTTCCGAAGCTGCCCGGCATGCCGGAAATGCCGGACATGCCTGCGATCCCGAACGCGTTCCCGTGCGGCTCGCCGATCTATCACGGGCCGCTGATGAGGCCCGACTCCGGCGAGCCAAAGATCGTTCCTCTCTGACCCCGCCCCTTTTACGTCACGAACGTCACGAGATCCAACGGCACGCAAGAGGCCGAACCCCGCTTTCAAGGAGCACGCCATGCACAACAAATTTGCCATTGCCACCCTCACCACCGCCGCGCTTGCAGCGGCCTTGCTCGCCGGCGCCGCCCAGGCCGCCGCCCCACAGGACCGCGCTCTCTACGGTGGCCAAGGCGGCTACAGCTTCCGGGCCGGCAAAGTGGACCCATGCACCGACGGCGGCCGCACCGGCAAGTTCGACGCGTTCGGCGAAGGCGCTCGCCAGGTTGACCCGTACACCGACGGCGCCAGGGGCTGAGTGGCGCCCGGCGCGGGGGG